>CAJGDZ010000149.1 GCA_904502055.1 uncultured Clostridia bacterium
CGTCGGTTGGTTTTTGAAACATTCGGCCGCGAGAAGGTAGGGGTAGATCTCCTGACCGCCGTCGATGAAGTAGATCTCAGCGTTGGGGTGCTCGCCGTGGAGCTTTTGTTCAAGCTCCTCGCGCTCGGCCGCAGGGGCATCCTCACCGCAGAAGACGGTGAGCATAAATTTGTCGGGCAGAGCCAGCATAGCCGATGCCAGCGCGCAGGTGGCGCCGATACGGCTTGGGTCGGAAACCACGATCTCCTTGCCGATGATGCCGATGGTGTCACCGGTGTGCACGGTCACGCCGTTCATCTGCGCGTCGCGAATGGCGGGCGAGATAAAGCCTGCCGTCACACGGGAGAGCTCGTCGTTCATCGCGGCGAGGTTGTCGTCAACACTCGGGTTGTTGATATCCAGGCAGGAAAGCACCGCGTAGCCGGTGGCCACGCTCTTGCACTCCATAACGTGGATCTTTGCATCCTCATAGAGCTCAGCGGCCTGTCCCGCCGCCATCAGAATGTTTCCGTTGTTGGGGAACACAAAAATGTGCTCGGCGTTGATCGTAGCAAACGCCTCCAGAAATTCGCTGGTGGAGGGGTTGTGCGTCTGACCGCCGCGAATGATCACATCGGTGCCAAGCTCGGTATACAGTGCCTCCAGCCCTGCGCCGCTGCAAACGGCGACCACGCCATATTTCTTTTTGGGTGCGGCAGGTGCTTCGGGATCCTTTTTGGGCATACCCGGTGCATTTTCGCCCAGCTCCGTATGCTGAAGCGACATATTTTCGATCTTCATGGTGAGAAATTCACCGAATTTGCGGCAATGGCCGAGAATGATCTCGGGCGTGAAGGTGTGAACGTGCACCTTTACGATGCTGTCCACAAGGAAGGCCACGATGGAGTCGCCGTGCTCACCGAGAAAGGCCTTGAGTGCCTCCAGGTCAAAGTTGTCCACATCGGTCTTTGCACTCTGAAGCTGAAGCAAAAACTCGGTGCAATACCCGTAGGTCATCACGCTGTCCTTGTCAAAGGCAAAGGACGTGGGGACGGTGGCCGCGGGTGCTTCGGGAGCCGTAGCGGGCTCTTCGGGTTTGTCGGGGACCTCCTTGCCGTTAAGCGCTCGGTTGAAGCCGTCCATAATGTAGAAAAGGCCGGCACCGCCGCTGTCAACCACACCGGCCTCCTTAAGGGCGGCCAGCAGCTCGGGCGTGCGGTCGAGAGAGCGGTGCATTTCGTTTACAAGGTCGGAGAAAAAGGTACGGATGGTGCTTTTGGGGGTGATGCGGGAGGTGGCGTATTCCACCGCCTCGCGTGCCACGGTGAGAATGGTGCCCTCTGTGGGGGTGACGACCGAGGAGTAGGCCTGCTGTACGCCCATCTCAAACGCGCGGCCGAGAACCGCAGGGTCGGCCTTTTGTTCGGTCTCAAGCCCCTTGGAGATGCCGGCAAAAAATTGCGAAAGGATAACGCCCGAGTTGCCGCGTGCACCCAGGAGCATACCGTGGGAAAGCGCGCGCATGATCTCGGCAAGATCGTCGGAATCGATATTTTCAATGGCAGTAAGACCGCTTTCAATGGTCATACGCATATTGTCGCCCGTGTCACCGTCGGGAACGGGGAAGACGTTGAGCTTGTTGACCTCGTCGGCGTTGGTGCGAAGCTCCTTTGCACCGCCCTTGACCATCTTCTTAAGAAGCAGGCCGCGCAGGTACTTCAGACCGCCCGAGGTCTTTTTCTGATTGTCCTTCTTTGCCATGACGCCTCCTTATCTCTGCTTTCCGAGGAAGAAGAGTGCCAGCGTGCCGGGGCCCGAGTGGGCGCCGATGACGGCACCGACGTCGGTGATGTGGTCAACGTGTACGCCGTATTTGTCGGCAAGGATCGAGGCGAGGGTCTTGGCGTCGGCCAAACAGTCGCCGTGCGAGATATACACCGTGCCTCCTTCAAGATCAAGGGCGCTTTCGCCCAGCTTGTCGGCCATGGTGGCAATGGCGGTACGTCTGCCGCGCACCTTGAGAACGGGGATCAGGTGTCCCTCGTCATCCACGTGCATAACGGGCTTGATGCCAAGGGCGTTTCCGAAGAAGGCGGCGGCGGCACTGACGCGACCTCCGCGCTTGAGGTAGACCAGATCGTCTACCGTAAACCAGTGACACAGATTGAGGCGGATGCTCTCAATATAAGCGGCGCAAGCGTCAATGTCTGCGCCCTCTCTCTTTTTTTCTGCCGCCAGGTGGACAAGCAGTCCCTGACCGGCCGAGGCAGCCAGCGTATCGACCACAAGGATCTTGGCATCGGGGTACTCCTCGCGAAGCTCCTGGGCCGCAAGGCGTGCCGAGTTGTAGGTGGTGCTCAGACCCGAGGAAAAGCCGAGGTAAAGAATGTCCTTTCCCGTTTCCAGAATCTCACGGAAGGCGATGGCAAAGGTTTCCTTGTTGATTGCCGCCGTTTTGGCAACGCCGCCCTCGCGCATCTTGTCGTAGAAGGCCTTGGCCTCCATTTCGCCGTTTTTGTATTCCTTATCCTCACTGTCAAAGCGGAAGGTAAGGCACTCGTAGCTTACGCCCTCTCCGGCTAAAAAAGCAGGGGACAGGTCGCATCCCGAATCGGTATAAATTACGTAATCGCGCATACTGTTTCTCCTTATTTGTTATCGTATTCGTCGCAGATCCTCTGCAGATTGGCGCTGATCCTGGCAAGGCTTGCGTACATAACCAGGCGATCCTCCTCGGAAACGCCCTCGCCCGCGATGGCCAGCGTGCGCTCGATCTTCTCGTCCAGAAGCATTGCCGCCTCGGTTCCTTTTTCCGTCAGAATATAGCGCCGCTTGTAGCGACCCGTTTCCTCGGGGTCGGGAATGAGGTAGCCGTTTTGCTCAAGATATTCCATCGAGCGGGAGATGTTTGCCTTGTCCTCCTCGCAGACCTCGCAAAGCTCCTTGGCCGTCATCGGGCCGATCTCGTGCAGATAATGAAGGCAGGAAACGTGTCCGCTCTTCAGCTTAATATCTGCCATTTCTTCGGTCTTGATGCGGCGCAGGCAGCGGGAGATCTGTGCGCTGAGCAAGGTAAAGGTGCGAAATCGCTGTTGCATGGTTCCTCCAAAGTTGTTTTTACAACAAATTCACATTATTGTACCATAATTTTCCCGGTTTGTCAATCCCTGATTTGCGCGCAAGAAAAGGGCGGAGAACACGTCCTTTCTTCGTCCGTTACGGCGTTTGGATCGATTTGGGGTGGTCGGAGGAATCTCTTACTGTAAGGGTAAAGAGGTTGTGCTCCGCCTTGGCACCGCGAAATTCGATGATGTAGTCAAGATAAAGCGTACCCGTATCCAGCAGGTGATTGTCTACCTTCAGCGTGTGCACGCAAAGCTCGAAGGGCATATAGGGGGTTTGGTAGACGCAGATGTGGCGGCTTCCTGCCTCAAAAACCAGAGCGGTGTTGACAGGTCCCGTGCGCATCATGGTGACAAGCCCCTCGCTACCCTTGTCAAAGACTACGCTGGTCTTGGCGCCCTCCATGCCCGAAAGCTCGGTCTCGGTGTAGGAAAGCGTGACGCGGCCGTCCTTTGAAACAAAAAGGCTGCCCTCGGTGAGGATCTCCAGCGGCTCATCTCCGTCGATCCCGTCCTCGTCATCCTCGCGAAGGCGACCGTCTGCGCTTTGCTCGGCAGGGTCGTTCTCGCCAAACATATAGCCCAAGAGAGCGTCCGATGCCTCGGTGTGCCGCGAGGAAATGTGTATCATTACTTTTTTCAGCATCATTCTAATCCTTTGCTTTTGGTGGCTTCAGTATACCATAAAACCCTTAAAATGTCAACAAGACCGCCAATAAATTGAGGTTTGGCGGTGTGTTTTGTTTGCAAGGGAAACGTGCCTCCGGCGGGGAACTTTTTGAAAAAAGTTCCACAAAAACTTTTGCTGAATGGGTCTGCACAAGCTTCACGTCATTTTGAGCCGTGAGTCACGATACGGAAAAGAGAGCGAGCTCTCTTTTCCGTATCGAGGCTCGCGGCGTAAATGTTCTTCACGCTTTAGCGTGAAGAACCAAAATGACTCGAAAAACCTTTCTCGGCATTGCTTTTGCAGACTTTATTGTGTGAAAAAGTTTCTTTTTCCCAAAAGTTTTTGGGGGTCGTAGGGGGCTTTTTTCAAAAAGCCCCCTACACGTCTC
>CAJGDZ010000150.1 GCA_904502055.1 uncultured Clostridia bacterium
ATTTCCGCCGCATCCTTTGCCGTATCATCGGTGAATGGGTAGAGGAGGGAATGTATCCCGACAATTACGATTCGCTGGCGCAGCTCGTGGCAGATATCTGTTACAATAATACCAAGGACTACTTTGGCTTTCAGATTGGCTAAGCCTTTATAAGGAACGGTCGCTTCAAGAAATTGAGGCGACCGTTTTTTATATGTAAGATTTCCCAAAAAAGAACGTGAAAATTGTGAATTTGCGGTTGACAAATGTTGCAAAATATGTTATATTAATTATAATTGGGGCAGAAGTGGCATTTTGTGAAAATGTCCGGAATTTTTGCCGAAAACAAAATAATTTTGGAGGCTACCTTATGGAGAAGAAAAGCACGCAGGGCTTGGAAAAAATGAACGCGCTTTTTGACGCCGGAACCTTTGTTGAGATCGGTTCTTTTGTGCGGAGAAGCGGAAAGCCTGAGGAGTTTGAGGGCGTGGTTTGCGGCTACGGCGCAATCGACGGAAAGCTCGTGTTTGCCTATGCGCAGGACGGCGACCGTATGAAGGGCGCATTTGATGAGGTCCACGCAAGAAAAATTGAAAATCTTTACAAAATGGCTATCGCCAACGGCGCACCGGTGATCGCTATGCTTGACAGTGCAGGTGCTCTCATTTATGAGGGCTCGGCGGTTCTTTCGGGCTACGGAAGAATGATGAATTGTGTATCCAAGGCTTCGGGAGTCATTCCGCAGATCGCTATTGTTTCGGGTGTCTGCGCGGGTATGATGGCGACGGTTGCCGCTATGTACGATCTTGTGATCACGGTAAAGGAGAAATCCAAGCTGTATGTTAACGCTCCGTTTGTGACGGGCGAGAAGGCGGATGCCGAGACGGCGGCGGCAAACGGAATGGCCGCACTTGTGGCAGAGAACGAGGATGACGCGGTTCTTAAGGCCAAGGAGCTTGTAATGCTTCTTCCCGCCAACAACGCCGATGGCGCGGTGCTTGAGGTCAATGAGGACGATATGAACCGTAAGGTTTCGGTAAATGGCCTTGACGCGGATGCGCTTATCGCTACGCTGGCAGATTGCGGCAGGTTCACCGAGCTGTATGCGGCGTATGACGCGGCAATGAAGGTTGGTTTTGCGGCATTTGGCGGCATTACGGCGGGCGTTGTATTTGCTTGCGGCAACATCACCGCAAAGGGTGCGAGAAAGGCGGCAAAGTTTATTTCGCTTTGCGATGCTCTCAGCATTCCGATCCTGACGCTGGTGGATTCCGAGGGCGTGGCCGAGGAGAAGGGAGCCGAGGCGGCAACGTTTGCCGCAGAGCTTGCCAAGCTTGCTTTTGCGTATACTTCCTCGAAGAACGCCAAGGTTACCGTCATCGTTGGCAAGGCGTACGGCGCGGCATATACCCTTATGGGCTCGAGGTCGGTTGGTGCAGACGTAGCCTTCGCGCTTGAGAAGGCAGGCATCAGCGTGCTGTCTCCCAAGGCTTCGGTTGCCTTTGCTTGGAACGATAAGATCACGGCTGAAAAGAGCCGCGAGGATCTGGAAAACGAATGGAACGAAAAATGCGCATCTCCTGTGTATGCGGCAGAGATGGGCGAGATCGACGACGTGATCGAGGAGGCAGAGCTTCGCCAGAGAATCTGTGCGGCACTCGGTATGCTGTTCTCCAAGGCACAGACCTGCCCGACGCGTAAGCACGTCAATATGCCCCTGTAAGGAGGAACCCTTATGAGAGCTTTGAGTTATGTGATACCCGAGACCCTCGGCGAGCGCGCGGTTGATGCGCTCACGATGCTGGTAAAGGGTATGCTGATGATCTTTTTGGTGCTTGCCATTCTGATGGTTATCTTGATGATCATGGAGCGCTTCTTTGCCTCCTCCAAGCAACAAAAGCCCGAAAAGAAGGAAGAGGTAAAGGTAGCTCCCGCGCCGGTAGCACCTGCACCGGTAGCACAGGATAACGGCGCGCTCGTTGCGGCCATTACTGCCGCCATTGCCGCCACACTTGCCGCCGAGCAGGGCGGTGCACCGGAGGTCGGCGGCTTCCGCGTGGTCTCCTTTAAGAGAGTCGGCAACAGATCTGCATGGAATTCCAAATAAGCAATCGATTGAAAGGATAGGTATTAAATTATGAGAAAGTTTAATGTAACGGTTAACGGCGTAGTATATGAGGTTGAGGTAGAGGAGATTGGCGGTGCCGTCGCATCGGCGCCTGTAGCAGCTCCCGCTCCCGTGGCAGCTCCCGCGGCAGCTCCCGCAGCGGCTCCCGCTCCTGCAGCGGCTCCCGCTCCCGCAGCAGCACCTGCCCCCGCAGCATCCGGTAAGGCCGGCGCACTTGCCATCAAGGCACCGATGCCCGGTACGATCCTCAAGATCAACGTCAAGGTTGGTGACACCATCAAGAAGGGCGACGTGGTTTGCGTGCTTGAGGCTATGAAGATGGAGAATGACATCTGCGCACCCGAGGACGGTGTGGTTGCTTCGGTTGAGGTAGCTCAGGGCGCATCGGTGGCAACCGACGCGGTGGTTATTACCCTGAACTGATCGTGTTTTCAAATCTTTGAAAGGACGAACGTAAATGCAAGCTTTACTTGACAGTATTTTTAACTTCTTAAATACGACGGGTATCGTAAGGTTGTTTACAGACAGTGAGATCAATCCGATCAAGACCATCATCATGTTTGCTATCGCCTTCGTGCTTGTCTATTTGGCGATCGTGAAGCAGTATGAGCCGCTTCTGCTTCTGCCCATCGCGATCGGCATGCTTCTGACCAACCTTCCCGGTGCAGGGATCTTCAATTTGGGTTATTTCATCGAGCCCGCCGGCGTGGATTTTTTGGAAGTGCTTCATCACGGAGGTCTTCTTGACCTTCTGTATCTCGGCGTTAAGCTCGGCATCTACCCCTGCTTGATCTTCATCGGTATCGGTGCAATGACCGACTTCAGCCCCCTTATTTCCAACCCGAAGAGCCTTCTCATCGGCGCGGGCGCACAGCTTGGTGTGTTCGTGGCATACGGTGCGGCAGTTCTTTCGGGTCAGTTCACCCCCGCTGAGGCGGCCTCCATCGGCATCATCGGTGGTGCAGACGGCCCCACGGCAATTCTTGTAACCAAGACCCTGGCTCCCGATCTTCTCGGTGCAATTGCCATTGCGGCATACAGCTATATGGCGCTGATCCCCATGATCCAGCCGCCGCTTATGAAGCTGATGACCACGCCCGAGGAGCGTAAGATCAAGATGACCACGCTTCGTAAGGTTTCTAAGACCGAGCTGATTCTTTTCCCGCTTCTGGTTACCTTTATCGTGGGTCTGATCGTTCCCGACGCGGTTCCGCTTGTGGGATGTCTGATGTTCGGCAACCTTTTGAACGTGTGCGGTGTGACTGACAGACTTTCCAAGACCGCGCAGAATGAGATGATGAACATCGTCACCATCTTCCTTGGAATCTCGGTCGGTGCTACGGCCAGCGCGGACAACTTCCTGCGCTTCGAGACGCTTCTTATCATTGCGTGCGGCCTGGTTGCTTTCTGCATTTCGACCCTCGGCGGCCTTATTACCGCAAAGATCATGTGCAAGCTTACGGGTGGAAAGATCAATCCTCTTATCGGCTCGGCAGGTGTTTCTGCCGTTCCTATGGCGGCCCGTGTTTCTCAGAAGGAGGGGCAGAAGGAGGATCCCTCGAACTTCCTTTTGATGCACGCAATGGGCCCCAACGTGGCAGGTGTTATCGGCTCGGCAGTTGCCGCAGGCGTATTCCTGGCAACCTTTAAGTAATAGAAAGGAAAAATGTATATATGGCACAGGTAAAAATTACAGAGACGGTTCTCCGTGACTCTCACCAGTCGCTCATCGCAACGAGAATGACCACCGAGGAAATGCTTCCCATCCTTGAGAAGCTGGACGGCATCGGCTATCATTCGCTTGAGGCGTGGGGCGGAGCAACCTTTGACTCCTGCATGCGCTTTCTTAACGAGGATCCCTGGGAGAGACTCCGCAAGATCCGCCAGCAGGTAAAGAACACGAAGCTCCAGATGCTTTTCCG
>CAJGDZ010000151.1 GCA_904502055.1 uncultured Clostridia bacterium
CCCGAACGGTAACGCGAAAACAACGTGTTGTCCGTTATCCGAGTCATTTTGAGACCTTCTCACGCGTGAGAAGGTCTCGGACGCGCAAGGTCAGCAAGCCGACAAAGAGAGCTTGCTCTCTTTTCGGCTTGCAGGCCTTGCGCTGACGGGAAGCCGCCGCGGCGGCTTCCCGTCTAAAATGACGTGTAGTTTGTGCAGACCCTTGCAGCAAAAGTTTTCGCCCAGCCTTTTTCAAAAGGCTGGCCGCCGGAGGCACGTTCCCCACGATAAATCAAAATTTGAAAACCGTTGAAATTCGCGCGGGAATATGATATACTACGAACAGAAAGATTCATTTCGGAAAGGATGGAAAGCCATGGCTGTAACTCCTGAAAATCTTACAAACCAAAAGCGGACGGTACGCGAGCTTCTTCAAGGGAGCGTTACCGCCCATCCGGATAAGCCTGCGATCCTCGCCAAGAACGGCGACGGATACGAAGCCTACACCTATCGCCGCCTGGGCGACGACGTGGAGGCGCTGTCCGCCGTGTTTGCCGCGCGAGGGCTTTGCGGCAAGAAAATGATTCTTGTAGGGGACAACGGATACGCGTGGGCGCTGGGCTTTCTGGCCGCGCTTTCGGTCGGTGTGATCGCCGTACCCGTCAGCCGTGCGCGCACGGCAGAGCTTGCCGCCGTCTGTGCGCTTACCTCGCCGTCCGCCATTCTTTATGCCGATGCGCTGGCGCCTGCGGTCGACACGGTCTCTGCCGCGATGGAGCGTCTTCCCTTCTCGGCACTGGACGCGCTGGTAAAGGAGGGACGGTGCCTGGTTGAAAGCGCACAGATCGACCCCTGCCCCGCACTTGACGAAAACGCGCCCGCCGCCATTCTGATGGCGCCGACAAGCGGCTCGTCGCTTCGCGCCGTCACGCTTTCAAACGCCAACCTTACCTTCACCGCCTCGCGCCTTCCGTCGGCACCGGGGCTTACGGCCGACGACCGATTTTTGTCGATCCTGCCGCTTCACCACTCCTACGCGCTGACGCTTGACCTTTTGGTGCCGATTTCCCTTGGTGCCACGGTCGCCTTTGGCGAGGGGCTTCGCGCCATCATCAAAAACATGAACGAGGTGCACCCCACGGTGCTTGCCGCCTCGCCGCTGATCGCCGAGGCGCTCTACCGCAAGGTGCAAAGGATACTTTCGGGCTACGGAAAATATACGGACGTCAAGGTGTCGGTCACCAATTTTTTGCCCGGCGTGCTGGCCGCGCCCGTCAAAAAGGCGTTGTTTGACAAGCTTCACCGCGCCTTTGGCGGCTCGCTTCGCACCGTGATCTGCTCGGGTGCGCCCGTGGGCGCACACATCCTCCGCGGCCTTTCGGACGTGGGCTTTGCCGCGCTTGAGGTCTACGGTCTGTGCGAAAGCGCCTCGATCGTTACGGCAAACCGCCGCGGCGCGGTGCGCTACGGCTCGGTGGGCAAGCCGCTGGCCGACTGCATCGTGGACATTTACAACAAGGGCGAGGACGGCATCGGCGAGATCCGCCTTCGCACGGGGGGCATTATGCTGGGCTACCTCGGAAACGATGCCGCCACTGCTGAGGCTCTGCGCGGCGGATGGCTGTACACGGGCGACCTTGGCTATTTGGACGAAAAGGGCTATCTGCATATCGTCGGACGAAAGAAAAACGTTATGATCGGCCGCACCGGCAAGAGCATCTTCCCCGAGGAGATCGAGGCGCTTCTTTTAAAGGAGCCCTTTGTACGCGAGACGGTCGTGGTCGGCTTTGCCAACGAGGATCGGCACGATTTTGACCTTGTGGCGGTGGTCTACCCCGACCCCGAACAGCTTTGGGAGGTCTATGGCGAGGACTACACGCTCACAAACGCCGAGTTCGAGATCGCGGCCGCCGTGGAGCGCGTAAACGCCGCCTTGCCCGAGCACAAGCGTCTGGACCTCTTTTTGCTTCGCGGCACCGAGTTTGAAAAATCGGGCGCACGCAAGATCCGCCGCACCGGCGTTGCCGCCTCGGTCGAGGCCGAATACCGCCAAAAAATATGATCCGCCGATCGGGGAGCCGCAAACAGGCTCCCCTTTTTGCTTGCCGGATGACGCGACATCCCGCTTTTGCACCGATTTTAGACCGAAAATTTGGTTTTTTTGCGCAAAACCCTTTGACTTTTTTTGGATATGGTGTATAATAGAGTAGATAAATATTTTTTTGGGAGAGACAGATATGCTTTATCATTCCATGAAGATCGCGGGTCTTGACCGCGCATTGCCCATTTGTCCGCTGACCGACACGCTCAGCATTGCGGGCTTTATCATTTTCGGCGACCACGAGCTGACCACGGCCGCAGCCGCCGCGCTTCTTGAGCGCGCGCCCGAGTACGACTATCTCATTACCGCCGAGGCCAAGGGCATTCCGCTGGCACACGAGATGGCGCGTCTTCACGGCGACAAAAAATATTTCGTAGCGCGCAAGGGCGTAAAGGTCTATATGGTTGACCCCATTTCCATCACGGTCAACTCCATCACCACCAAAAAGGAGCAAACGCTGTACCTGGACGGGCTGGATGCCGAGATGATGAAGGGCAAGCGCATTTTGCTGGTGGACGACGTCATCTCGACGGGCGAGTCGCTCAGAGCCCTGGAAACACTGGTGGAAAAGGCGGGCGGCATCATCTGCGGACGCATGGCCATCCTTGCCGAGGGCGACGCGCAAGGCAGAGAGGACATTTGCTACCTTGAGAAGCTTCCGCTTTTTGATAACAAAGGAAACATAATTGGTTAAGGAGATATCGATATGGCAGAGTTTTTGACAAAAGAGGATAAAAGAAGCTATTATTGCGGCGAGGTTCCCGCGAGCGCCGTCGGCACCGAGGTCTGCGTGATGGGCTGGGTGCAGAGACAGAGAGACCTCGGTGCGCTCATTTTCATCGATCTGCGCGACCGCACGGGTATCGTTCAGCTGGCCTTTGACGAGGCAACCGACCGCGAGGTGTTTGACAAGGCGTTTTCCTGCCGTGCCGAGTACGTGCTTTGCGCACACGGCGTGGTCAGAGAGCGCGGCGAGGGCGCAGTCAACAAAAATCTTTCGACGGGAAGCATCGAGATCTACGTCAAGAGCCTCAAGGTGCTTTCGGCGGCGCAGACCCCTCCCTTCGAGGTCAGTGACAACAACAACGTAAAGGACGAGACGGCGCTGAAGTTCCGTTATCTCGACCTTCGCCGTCCCGAGCTCCAGCGCAACATTCACCTGCGCCACGAGATCGCCCGCATCGCGCGCGAATACTACTACGAGAACGGCTTTTACGAGATCGAAACGCCCATGATGATCAAGCCCACGCCCGAGGGCGCGCGCGACTATATCGTTCCCTCGCGTATTCACAAGGGCTCGTTCTACGCGCTTCCGCAGTCGCCTCAGATCTACAAGCAGCTTTTGATGCTTTCGGGCTTTGACCGCTATGTGCAGCTGGCACGTTGCTTCCGCGACGAGGATCTCAGAGCCGACCGTCAGCCCGAATTTACCCAGATCGACCTTGAGATGTCCTTCGCAACGCAGGAGGAGATCATGGATATGAACGAGGGCTTTATCAAGCGCGTGTTCAAGGAAATTCTCGGTATCGATCTGCCCAAAATGCCGCACCTGACCTTTGCCGAGGCTATGGAGCGCTACGGCTCGGACAAGCCTGACACGCGCTTCGGTATGGAGATCATCGACCTCTCGGAGGAGGTGAAGGCCTGCGAGTTCGCGGTCTTTACGGGTGCGATCGAAAACGGCGGCTCGGTGCGCGGCATCGTGGCCAAGAATGCCGCCGACAAGCTTACGAGAAAAGAGATCGACAAGCTGGTCGAGCACGCCAAGGGCATTGGCGCCAAGGGTCTTGCTTACGTCCGCTGGGTGGACGATGAGCCCGCTTGCTCGTTTGCCAAGTTTATGAAGCCCGAGGAGATCACGGCCATCCTTACGAAGGCCGGCATGGAGAAGG
>CAJGDZ010000152.1 GCA_904502055.1 uncultured Clostridia bacterium
AAGTTTTTGCGGAGCTTTTTTCAAAAAGCGACCGTATCCCCAGCCAACGAAAATACACCGACAAATCAAAATTTGAACACAAAAACACGCCGCGGTGCGGCGTGTTTTATTTGGATCAAAGAGTGACCAGCGTGTTGTTGTCGGCCGACTCGTGGATGGACTGCATGATCTCGGTCAGGTGCCGCGCGTAGTCAAGCGACACCACGTACTCGCCGCCCTTGAGGGTATTGGCGATCATGGTGTAGATCGAATAGTGGTCACCGAAGATCTTGCCCTCGAGGGTGATCTTGGTCTTCTTGGTCTCAGTAGCCGAGCGGTAGACGTTCTTGTCCTCGGCGGCGGGGTAAGAGATCTCGTGGATCTCCATCTCGTTGCCCTTTACGTAGATGGTGCCCTTGCTTCCCTGCACCACCCAGTTGGGAAGGTAATCGGAGATGATGTTGTGGTCAACCTGAACGATCACGCCGCTCTCGGTCACCATGGTGGAGCAGAACATATCGTCGGCGTCACCGGGATTGATGATCTGACGCTTTTGCGCGTAGACCGACTTGATGGGCTCACCCACCAGGCACATAGCCTGCTCAACGATGTGCGGACCCCAGTTGTTGAGGTAGCCGCCGGCGTAAGCCTTGAGGGTCTGCCAGTCGCTTCTCTTACCGAAGGTCATCTGTGCGCGGTAAACGCGGAACAGGTCACCGATGGTGCCGGCCGCGATCAGCTCCTTGAGCTTGACAACGTCGGCGCCGTCGTGGCAAGGAACGAAGGGCATTACGATGCAGTTGTTTTCTTTTGCCGTACGGATGATGTCGTCCGCATCGGCCACCGTGGTGGCCCAGGGCTTGGTGATCAGCACGTTCTTGCCGGCGCGAAGGAAGTCCAGCGCGATGGCGGTGTGCGTGTAGCTGTAGGTCAGAATGATCGCGAAATCGTACGCGTCGCTGTCCAGAATGGAATGATAGTCGGTGCACTTCTGTGCCTTGGGAAATCTCAGGGCATACTTGTCCAGAGCCTCGGTGTTGACGTCGCAAATGACGGTCACCTCAAATTCGGGGTGCTTCTCCAGCACCGGTGCGTGAAGATCGTTGGCGGTACGTCCGCAACCGATCACAGCGGTTTTGATAGCCATACTATTTTCTCCTTTTATTTGTTCATGGTATTTTTGAGCAGCGTCAGAGCCTTTTTCATGCTCTCCACACCGCTTCCGTTTTTGGTTTCAAACGAAATGGTGCCTTCATAGCCGATCGCCTTCAGATTGCCAAGCGCGGTCTGCACGTAGTCACTGTAGCCGTCCTCGGGCAGGATTCTCTCCAGCTCCGCAATGTGGAAATGCTTAAGGCTTGCGGCATAGGTCTTGATATCCTCCACGTTGTCCTCATTGGACATCATATGAATGGTATCACCCAAAAGCTGAATGCGCGGGTGGTTTACCGCCTTGACCACGCGCATACCCTCGGCAAGCGTGTGAATGAAGTTGCAGGCCGTGGCGCGAAGCGGCTCGATAACCACGGTGATGTCGTACTTCTCGCACGCGGGCACGATGACCTTTCGGCAAAGCGCCGCCATCTGAGCATAGCCCATTTCCTCGGTCGTGCTCTCGTCAAGCGCTCTGGCGGGTGCACTTCCAAACACCACCTTCTTAGCGCCAAGACGGGCAAGGCGGGAGAAGGTCTTTTCGAGATACGCCGCCACCTCATCCTCACTTACCTCGCTTCCCGTCACGCGGATGGTACGGGGGAAAAGCGCGCAGGAGCAGTCGCAACCAAGCTCCAGCTCCTCAAGAAGACTTGCCAGCTTCTCAAATTCCTCATCGGTAAGCGACGCGACCAGCATCGCGCGCATCTCCACAAAATCGAAGCCCGCCTCCTTGATGGCGCGAATGAGGTCGTAGTCGACCTCGGTCTTCATCGGGGTGGAAAATTCCTTACAAAATCCGTATTTCATAGTTACTCCTTCGGTCCGTAAAATCTTAAGACCTTCATGCTTCCGGCAAGCGTAAAGCCCTCGCACGCCGCAGGGACGAAGAACTGGTCGCAGGTGCGGACGGGCGCGCCGTCAAGCGTTCCCTCGCCGCCCAGCACGTAAAGCCCGCAAAAACGTCCGTCGCCCTCAAAGTGCTCCTCGCCGTCAAGGTCGATCATCTCCAGCGCGAACATCTCGGTATCCTCATAGCCGACAACGGTGCGGCCGCGCTTCTTGAGGCCCTGACGCCGGAGAACCTCCTCGGCCGTCATGCCGTCATATTCAAAGCAGTCAAACATTTTCTCAAAGCCGATGCCCTGGTGGCACATTTCATCCGCCACCGCAATGCCCTTCGGGGTCACGCGCTCGGTGCGAATGGTATAATCGGTCGGCTCCTGGATCTCCACAAGAAAGCACCCGGGGCCAATGGCGTGCGGAATGCCGCCCTCGATGAGGAAGGTGTCGCCCGTTTTGACCTCAAATTTATGAAGGCAATCGAGCATCGCGGGAATGTCCTGCTCGTCAAACACCTGCTTCCAGCGCTCGCGCGTAATGCCTTCCTTGAAGCCAAAGTAGATGCAGGGCTTCTCACCGTCGATCTCGCGGGAATCGATGATATGCCAGCACTCGGTCTTGCCGAACGCCGAGTCAAACAGCTCCCTCGCCTTTTGCCTTGAGGGGTGCACCTGAATGGTCAGACGCTCCGCCGAGTCCAGCAGCTTAAGAAGCACACCCAGACTCTCGCCAAAGCGCGCAACGTGCCTCTGGCCGAGCGCCGCTACGGGGTTCTCGTGCAAAAGGTCGCGGAGCGACCGATCACTGCCCGACACCATCGAAAGCCCCTCCACAATGTGCTCACGGCCGCTGTTGCGAGCCTGAACGGTGGACAGGATCCATTCCTCGGGGAAATGATCGTCCGCACGCTCCTCGCCGTGAAGCCTTGCGATCAGGCTTCCGCCCTTATAGGAGCGCCACGCGGCGGCCTTGTCCAGCTTTATCGGTTTTTTGAAATCGATCATCTGTGCTTATCTTCGTTGGCGAAATCGCGCACCGTGCCCGTGGGTCTGTGGCTGAAATTCAGACGCTTGAGACCCGCTTCCTTGTCCGGCATAAAGTCGATCCACATATAGTGCATATGGCGGTCGCCCGTCACCTCAACGCCGTGGTTGGAGCCAAGCGGAATGTGCATAATGATGTTGCCCTTCATATTGATCTTCTCGTCGTCGATGATGACCTCCATATCGTTCTCGGGGAAGCTGAAGAAGAACTGGTCCAGCATCGGGTGCGCGTGGGGTCTTACAAGGTCATAGCCGTAAGACTCTACCGAGCCAATGGTGAATCTGGGAAGCACCTGGTGAGGGATCATCATACGGCTGATGGTCTTTTCGCTCTTGTTGGGATCGATGTACTGAATGGAATCCTGATACGGAACGACAACCGGGAACTCGGTCTTGTACTCCTTCAGATCGTCCTCGTCGCCGGGCGCCTCGTCCCACTGGATCTCAAGGATCTGCACGTCGGTCTTTGCCGAAACGGTAAGTGCCTTGTCGGGCGCGGGAACAAACGTGGTTCTGCCGTCGAACTCATAGTCCTTGCCGTTTGTGCTGTAGACCGCATTGCCCTCAATGAGGATCAGAATGTGGTAGTAGCCGCAGGATGCCTCAAACTCGCGCGCACTGCCTGCCAAAATGGTATGGTGCACGGGATGCGCGCCGGGGATCTCACCCTCGCAAAGCTTCAGCGCGCGGTTTTCTTTGACGGTGGTATCCACCTTTTCCATAACTACGTTCATGTTTTTTCTCCTTTTTCTATATGTTTTGGTTTTGAATTTCAAATTTTGATTTATCGGTGTGCTTGAATGGCTATGCTTGTACGAACGTTATCGGATGAAAGGCTCCCTCCGGGAGGGAGCTGGCGCCGAGTAGGCGACTGAGGGAGCCCGCGCGGCAGTAGAGTCTGCAAGCACAATGAAGTCGCGCAGGCTCCTTCCACCGCCACAGGCGGTCCCCCTCC
>CAJGDZ010000153.1 GCA_904502055.1 uncultured Clostridia bacterium
AATCAAAATTTGAAAAAGCAGGAGCTTTTCAAGAAAAGCCCCTGCGTTGTTGTTTATTCCAGCTCAAAGGCGCCGGTGTAGAGGCGGTAGTACTGTCCCTTCTGAGCGATCAGCTCCTCGTGGCTTCCGCGCTCGATGATGCGACCGTGGTCAAGCACCATAATGACGTCGGCATTCTTGACGGTGGAAAGCCGGTGTGCAATTACAAACACCGTTCTGCCCTTCATCAGCGCGTCCATGCCGCGCTGAACGATGGCCTCGGTACGCGTGTCGATCGAGCTGGTTGCCTCGTCCAGGATCATAACCGGCGGGTCGGCCACCGCGGCGCGCGCGATCGCGATCAGCTGGCGCTGTCCGCCCGACAGGTTGGCACCGTTGCCCGAAAGCTCGGTCTCGTAGCCCTTCGGCAGGCGCGAAATGAAATCGTCCGCGCCCGCGAGCTTGGCCGCGCGGATGCAGTCCTCGTCGCTCGCGTCAAGGTTGCCGTAGCGAATATTGTCCATCACCGTGCCGGTGAACAGATTGGTGTCCTGAAGCACCACGCCGAGTGCGCGGCGAAGGTCGCTCTTTTTGATCTTTCCGACGTTGATACCGTCATAGCGCACCTTGCCGTCGGCAATGTCGTAAAAGCGGTTTAAGAGATTGGTGATGGTGGTCTTGCCCGCGCCCGTTGCACCGACAAACGCCACCTTCTGTCCGGGCTCGGCGTAAAGTGAAACGCCGTGAAGCACCGGCTTGCCCTCCTCGTAGGCAAAGTCCACGTCAAACAGGCGCACGTCGCCAAGAAGCGGCTGATATGTCACCGTGCCGTCGGCCGCGTGGGGGTGCTTCCACGCCCACTTACCCGTGCGCTCCTCGGTCTCGGTGAGGTTGCCCTCTCCGTTCTCCTTGACGTTGACCAGCGTCACGTAGCCGTCGTCGGCCTCGGGAAGCTCGTCCATCAGCTCAAACACGCGCGAGGCGCCCGCCAGACCCATAACAATGGCATTGATCTGCTGAGAAAGCTGGTTGACGTTGCCCGTAAACTGCTTGGTCATATTGAGGAACGGAATGACGATGTCCACGCCAAACGGCAGACCCGAGATCGACGGATTGGGAATGCCCGAAAGCACGAACACACCGCCGAGCGTGGCGCAAATAACGTAAAGAATGTTACCGATGTTCATAATGATGGGTCCAAGGCAGTTGGCGTACGCGTGCGCACGGAAGCTGTCCTCGTACAGCTCATCGTTGATGGCCGAAAAGCCCTCACGGCTCTGCTTCTCGTGGCAGAACACCTTGATGACCTTCTGACCGTTCATCATCTCCTGGAAAAAGCCCTCGGCCTTGCCCACCGACCGCTGCTGGCGCATAAAGTACTTGGCCGAGCCGCCGCCCACCTTTTTGGAGACAAACACCATCACGGCCACGCCCGAAAGCACGATCAGCGTCATAAACAAGCTGTAGTACAGCATAATGAACAGAACCGTGGTCACGATGACCGCCGACTGCACCAGCTGCGGCAACGAGCGCGAGACCAGCTCGCGGAGCGTGTCGATATCGTTGGTATAACGGCTCATAATGTCGCCGTGCTTGTGGGTGTCGAAATAGCGAACGGGCAGATCCTGCATCTTTTCAAACATATGGCGGCGGAGCTTGTCAAGAAAGCCCTGCGTGATGTACGCCATCAGCTGAGACTGAAGAGTGATGAACACAATGGAGAAAACGTAAAGCGTGATCAGCACAAGGATCAGCGGAAGAATGTCCGCGCGTGCCGTCGCCCAGTCCAGCGAGCCGCTTTCCATATGCGTGGTGATGATCTTGATGATCTTCTGCGTAAAGACCGCAGGGATCGCCGAGACCGCCGAGGAAAGAACGATAAAAACAATGGTCAGAGGCACAAGACGCGGATATGCGCGGAACAAGAATTTCAAAACGCGCCCGAAGGTACCCTTTTTTGCCATAGGTCTTGCGTTTTTCATTGCTCGTCACCTCGATTCGTCTGCTCGGTATAGATCTCGCGGTAGATCTCGCTGCTCGCAAGAAGCTGCTCGTGCGTGCCCGAGGCCACGATCCGACCGCCGTCCAGAAGAAGGATGACGTCGGCGTCCATCACCGAGGTGACGCGCTGCGCGATGATCAGCTTGGTGGTTTCGGGAATGTAGGAGCGGAAGCCGGCGCGGATAAGCGCGTCGGTGCGCGTGTCGACCGCGCTGGTCGAGTCGTCCAGGATCAGGATCTTGGGCTTTTTGAGAAGCGCGCGCGCAATGCAAAGGCGCTGCTTCTGTCCGCCCGACACGTTGGTGCCGCCCTGCTCGATGAAGGTGTCGTAGCCCTCGGGGAAGGAGCGGATAAACTCGTCCGCCTGCGCGAGCCGGCAGGCCTCCACGAGCTCCTCGTCGGTGGCGTTTTCGTTGCCCCAGCGCAAATTCTCGCGGATGGTGCCCGAGAACAGAAGATTCTTCTGCAATACCATCGCCACGGCGTTTCGGAGCGTTTCGAGATCGTACTCGCGCACGTCCAGGCCGCCCACCGTCACGCGACCCTCACTCACGTCATAAAGGCGCGGAATGAGCTGCACGAACGAGGACTTGCCCGAGCCCGTGCCGCCCAGGATGCCCACCGTCATACCCGACTCAATGCGAAGATCCAGCCCCGAAAGGGTGTCCTTTTTGGAGGTCGCGGCATAGCGGAAGCTTACGTTTTCAAAGGTGATCGAGCCGTCCTTCACCTCGCGCGCGGCGTTTTCGGGAGAGGTCAGGCGCGGCTGCTCGCCCAGCACCTCGCCAATGCGGTGAAGGGCTTCTGCCGAGATGGACATGGTGACGTAGATCATACCCAGCATCATCAGCTGCATCAAGATCTGGAAGCCGTAGGTCAGCATGGCGGAGATCTCACCCACGTTGACGACCGTGCCGCCCGTGGAAATGGCGATCTTTGCGCCAACAAAGACGATAAATACCATATTGAAATACACGCAAAGCTGCATCAGCGGCGTGTTGAGCGCCACGATGCGCTCGGCAAAGGTGAAGTTCTTGCGAAGTCCCTCAGACGCGTCGGCAAACTTGGCCTTCTCGTAGCCCTCGCGCGCAAAGCTCTTGACCACGCGCATACCGCGCACGTTTTCCTCAATGGACTCGTTGACCGCGTCGTACTTGCGGAAAATGCGACGGAACACCGGCATGGCCTTCTGGCTGATGAGGAAAAAGCCGCCGCCGAGAATGGGAATGACCACAAGGAAGGTCAGCGCCATTCTGCCGCCCATTACAATGCCCATCACCACCGAGAAGATCAGCATCAGCGGCGCGCGCACCGCAATGCGGATGGCCATCATAAAGGCAAACTGCACCTCGGTGATGTCGTGCGTCATTCGCGTGACCAGCGACGCCGAGGAAAATTTGTCGATGTTCTCAAAGGAGTAGGTCTGGATCTTGTCAAACACGTCACTCCGAAGATTTTTGGCAAAGCCCGCCGAGGCCTTGGCGCTGGTGACTGCCGCCACGCCGCCAAATGCCAGCGACAGCATAGCCATCAGCACAAGCAAAAGACCGCTCCTTAAAATCGAGGACATCATATCGCCCTCGGCCTTTTGAATGCGGTCGATCATCTGCGCCGTGATAAACGGGATCAACGTCTCGATGATGGCCTCGCCCACAATAAAAATAAACGTCAGGATGGTCGGTTTTTTGTATTCCCGAATGCATCCGATGATTCGCTTCAGCATCAAAAATGCCTTCCTTTCTCTCAAAGAACTCTTGGAAAAATATAATAAAATAAATCAAATCCGCAATTTGTTATTATAGCACACCCCTCCCCCTTTGTCAATCGCCCTCACCATTTGTTTACAATTAAAGCAACACGTATATTTCAAATTTTGATTTGTCGGTAAGGTTTAGTCTGCTGGGGATACGGTCGCTTTTTGAAAAAAGCTCCGCAAAAACTTTAACTGAACGGGTCTGCACAAACTTCACGTCATTTTAGACGGGA
>CAJGDZ010000154.1 GCA_904502055.1 uncultured Clostridia bacterium
CTATATCAATAATAATATTTACCAAATCAAATGCGGCAATACAAACCGCCCGGAAGCGTTGTAATAAGGCCGCTGACCTCCAGCATGGTGAAGGCGATCATCAGCTGGGCAATGTCAAAGCCGGCGCGACACAGCTCGTCAGCCGTTATCGGCCGTCCGATCGGCATCGCCTCAAACACCTCACGGCAATCGTCCGGCAAGGCCGCAAGGCTTGCCACGGAATCGTCGGCCTGACTTCTCGGTGTCTCGCTCCTTGCCTCGGCCACGGGTGCCTCAGGCGTATCGTACACGGGATATTCGGTCTCGCCGCTCATCTCGCGCACGGTTTTACCCTCGATCCGTTTTTCGGTATGCAAGGTCTCCGACATTCGCCTGTCGCGCTTCTCCCCTCTCTTCGCGCCCCGTGCCTGCTCGGACACGCCGTGCGCCGCCAGCTTACCCGGCGCAAACTGCGCGCAAAGCGAGGCGCGACGGATGGCCGAGGGATTGACCGAATCGCGATAAAGATAAGAAAAATTCTCCAAAAGATCGGCCGCACAGGTAACGGCAGTCGCGCCGTCACGGATGAGGGCATTGGTGCCTGCGGCCGCCTCGATGTTTACGTTGCCGGGAAGCGCAAAGACCTCACGCCCCTGCAAAATGGCATCGCGTGCCGTGATCAGTGCGCCGCTTCGAAGCGGTGCCTCCACAACAAGCGTTCCCTGCGACATACCGCTGATGATGCGATTGCGCATCGGGAAGCTGAATTTGGTCGGGCCGACCGTGGGTGGGTATTCGGAGAGAAGAATGCCCTTCTCCTCGATCTCCGCCGCGATCCGCTTGTGCTCGGCGGGATACACGTGGTCAAGTCCGCTTCCGAGGACCGCCACCGTAAGGCCACCCGCGTCCAGCGCACCGCAAGCCGCCGCACTGTCGATACCGAGTGCCAGACCGCTTACCACCACAGCCCCTGCGGCCGCCAGCTCATATCCCACACGGTACGCGGCATCGCGCCCGTATTCGGTCAGATCTCTCGTGCCGACCACAGCCAGGCACAGCTTACCGTCCAGCATCTCTGTCCGGCCTCTGGCATACAATATTATAGGAGGATTTTTCAGATTTGTCAATGACTTCGGATAATCCTTTGCCCCATAATGAAGAATTTTTACATTTTTGCGCAGACAGTATTCCTCCAGAGAATACGCCTCGTCCAGATTTTTATTCAAAAGCTTTTCGACCGTAGCCTCCCCAAGCTCACCGCGAAAGGTGAGAAGCTCCTCGTCCGACGCCTCATAGACCGCCTCGGGCGATCCAAAGCGCTCCAGCACCGCAGGTCCTGCGGTGCTTCCCTGGCCGAGCCGCAGGGAAAGCCAAAGCCAATACAACGATTTTTCCATGTTTATCTCCCGTCAAAAGCCACTGTACATACTCCAAAGAAGCACCGAAGCGGCAACCGCCGCATTGAGCGACTCGCTTCCCGGCTCCATCGGAATAAACAGCTTCTGGTCGCAAGCGGCCAGCGTGCTCTTGGAAAGCCCGTGTCCCTCGTTTCCGACCACAACACAGTCTCCCGTCTGTAAAACCGACCTTGCAAGCGCTCTCGCCTCGCGATCAAGAGCCGCACCGTACACCCGTCTGCCGCTCTGTCTGAGAATGTCGATGGCCTCCGAAAGCTCGGAAAACACCACCGTCGGCTGACGGAAAAGTGCCCCCATCGCGCCTCTTACCGTTTTGGCATTCAGAAGATCGGCACAGTCCGCGCTCAATACCACAAGATCGGTACCGAATGCCGCCGCACTTCGAAGAATGGTGCCCATGTTACCCGGATCGCGGATGGATTCGGCAAGGAAAATACGCTTTTTCTTGTCCGCCGCCACCTCCGAAAGTCTCCTTACCGACGGCTCCCCCGCACACGCATGAATGGCGGGACGCCTTGCCAGCGTAAGGATGCCCTCGGGTGCACGCTCCTCGGACAAGCGATCAAAAAGCGAATCCGCGAGAATCAGCACCGAAACGCCCGCAAGCGCCACCTCGTTCTCCCGAAGGATTCCAAGCCATTTGCCCGATTCGCTCTGTCGCAAAAAGACGCGGTCAAGCGTCACGCCGCTTTGCACCGCTTCCAAAAAAAGCTTGTGGCCGTCAAAACGAAAAAGCCCTTCGCGCTCCCTGGCCTTACGGCTATCAAGACTCGCCGCGAGCGAAACGCTCTTGTTCTGTCTTGAAGTGATGATCTCCTCGCTGATGTGCACGGCAAGTCCTCCTTTTTAACGAAATCTCAGAAAATCTCCATATAAATGAATATGACAAAACCCCGTACGCGTAACGGGGTTTTGTCATCAAAAGCTTAAAGAGCTGCCTTTGCCTTCTCAACGAGTGCTGCAAATACGTCCTTATCGGAAACAGCAATCTCGGCGAGCATCTTTCTATTGAGGTCGATTCCAGCCTTCTTCAGACCGTTCATGAACGTCGAGTAGTTCATGCCGTTAACCTTTGCCTGAGCAGAGATACGGGTGATCCACAGACGGCGGAAATCTCTCTTCTTCATCTTGCGGCCTGCAAATGCATAGTTGCCGCTCTTCAGAACAGCTTGCTTAGCCATCTTGAAGTGCTTGGATTTTGCACCCCAGTAGCCCTTAGCCGCCTTCAGCATTTTATTTCTTCTCTTGCGCGTCATCATTGCGCCCTTAATTCTTGCCATTTTCTTATCCTCCTATCAGTCTGTCCGATTACTTCAGAATCATCGTCTTTACGTTGGCAGCCATTGCGCCGTCAAGGTATGCACCGCTGCGAAGATGTCTCTTGCGCTTTGCGGTCTTAAGACCGAGGTTGTGGCGGTGATGGCAGTGGTTGATCTTAACCTTGCCCGTTCCCGTTAAGGAAAATCTCTTTGCAGAGGCTTTATGTGTCTTGATTTTTCCCATGATTTTTACTCCTTTTCTGTAGTGACGTTTTCCGTCTTGATTCTTGTATCATAAAAATTGCGCCGCGCGGCACCGTTTGTATGAACCTGTTACTTTTTGATCGGTGCGACGATCATTGTCATCAGTCTGCCGTCAAGCACCGGCTTTTTGTCGACGCTTCCGACCTCGGCACACGCTTCCTCAAAGCGAGTCATCAGCTCAGCACCCATTGTCAGGTGACTCATCTCACGACCGCGGAAACGAAGTACCACACGCACCTTGTTGCCTTCACCGAGGAACCGTAAAGCGTGCTTTACCTTGGTTTCAAAATCGTGTGTATCGATGCGGTAGGAAAGCTGGATCTCCTTGACCTCAACCACCTGCTGCTTCTTGCGCGCTTCCTTTTCCTTCTTGTCACGCTCAAAGCGATACTTGCCGTAATCCATGATCTTGCAAACGGGCGGCGTTGCCTGCGGTGCCATCATAACAAGGTCAAGTCCCTCGTCATAGGCCTTGCGAAGCGCCTCCTCGCTGCTCATCACGCCAAGCTGTTCCCCATCGGAACCAACCACGCGGATCTGCGGCTCACGAATGTCCTCGTTCATTTGAAGTTCTTTTGCGTTACTGATAGTTGACACCTCCGAAATGCATATTTGGCCTTTTAAAACAAAAAGCCCGCGAAAGCCTTCTTCACTCCGCGCGCATAAAATCCCCCTCTGCGAGGCAGGAAACACTATCAACCGTATTCACAAAACAAAACGCGATACGGTGAGAACGGAGCGTTCTACTTTCTTTACCGTGTTATTTTATCACGCTTTTCCCGCTTTGTCAAGGGGTTTCCGAAAATATTTTTTAAAATGTTTTGCCCCTTCCCTCAAATCAACAAATTGAAGTTTGTCGGTCTGGCTACGCATGAACGAAGGTGGCGTGCAAACCAAGCCTCCCTCCGAGAGGGAGGGGGACCGCCTGTGGCGGTGGAAGGAGCCTGCGCGACTTCATTGTGCTTGCAGACTCTACTGCCGCGCGGGCTCCCTCAGTCGCCTACTCGGCGCCA
>CAJGDZ010000155.1 GCA_904502055.1 uncultured Clostridia bacterium
ATATATTGCTCAACCTTCAGCGACAGGAAGGAGTTGATGTGCTTGGGGAGAACCACAAGTCCGTTTTCCGAGCGGAGCGGCGAGCAGCCGGCAAACTTGTCGGTGTTTCTTCCGCTACGGAAGCCGAAGGACTCAAACACAGCGAAGGGAGCATCCACCGAAAGACAGTTGATGTTCATCACGCCCGTGTTCTTGATGATGTGGTGCGAGTAGTTTTCCTTGTTGATTGTAACGGCAATGCGGTTGGGGGTGTTTGTAACCTGTGTGACGGTGTTGACGATCAGACCGTTGTCCTTGTTGCCATCATTCGAGGTAACAACGTAAAGACCGTATCCGATGTTGAAGAGCGCGGAAAAATCGTTCTTGCTCTTGAACTTATCGTCAAACGCCTGATATTCGCGGCAAAGCTCGTTGGCAACGGCCAGGATCTGATCCTTTGTCTGCTCATTCATAGCCGATTTGATGGTAACGGTGGGATCAACATAGGTGAGATTCTTGGAATTAGCCAGAAGCTCGCGCATGACCTTGGCGGCAAGCGGGGACCAGGAGCCGTTTTCGATCAGTGCAACCGTGCGGTTCTGGAAGTTGCGCTCGGTCAGGTGGTTGATGAATTCCCGCATAAAGGGGAAGATCTCGGCGTTGTAGGTCGTGGTAGCCAGAACCAGCTTTCCGTAGCGGAAGGCATCAGCAACCGCCACCGACATATCGGTGCGCGCCAGATCGCGAACGACCACCTTGGGACAGCCGTTTTCCTTGAGCTTCTCTACGAGAAACTCCACGGCCTTTGCCGTGTTTCCGTAAATGGAGGTATAGGCAACCAGGATGCCCTCGCTTTCGGGCTCGTAGGAGGACCAGAGGTTGTAGAGATTCAGATAGTAGCCAAGATCCCTATCAAGCACCGGGCCGTGAAGCGGGCAGATCTTCTCGATTTCCAGCGTGGCCGCTTTTTTGAGAAGCGCCTGTACCTGTGCGCCGTATTTTCCTACGATTCCAATGTAGTAGCGACGCGCCTCGTCTGCCCAGGGCTCGTTTACGTCCAACGCACCGAACTTTCCGAAGCCGTCGGCAGAGAACAGTACCTTGTCGGTCTGATCGTAATACACCATAACCTCAGGCCAATGCACCATCGGCGCACTGTAGAAGGTGAGGGTGTGCTTACCAAGGCAGAGGGTGTCCCCCTCAGCAACCACAAGACGTCTGTCCTCGTATTCCGTTCCGAAGAACTGCGACATCATGGCGAAGGCCTTGGCGCTTGCCACGATGGTCGTGGTGGGGAAGTTGGCCATGAAGGCCTTGATGTTGGCAGCGTGGTCGGGCTCCATATGCGAGATGATGAGGTAATCGGGGGCGTTTTGTCCCAGCACCTTTGCCATATTGTCCAGCCAATCGTGAAGAAAACGGGCATCCACCGTGTCGGTAACGGCCGTTTTCTCGTCGAGGATCACGTACGAGTTGTACGAGATGCCGTTCGGAACCTTGTACTGCCCCTCAAAAAGATCGATGTGGTGATCGTTTACACCAATGTAGCGAATATCCTTTGTGATTTCCATAGCTTTTCCTTTTCTGTATTTGTATTTTTGTTATACGTAATTGAGCTCAATGGTTACCGTCAGGCGGTAATCGGGATAGAGGTTGTGCATATATTCCGTAAACTCCTCTTTGAGCGTATCCCAATCGTGGAATGCGTAATCCACCACGAAGTCGCAGTAGATCTCGTTGGTGTTCGGGGCAAGATACAGCGCGTGGAAGCCGGTGATGTGGTCATAGCCCGCCACAAATTTCTCGATCTGCTTGCGCATGATCTTTACGTTTTCGTGGTCGCTGTCCACTGCGTACATTCCAAATACCATCACGATGCCGTATTTATGCTTGATACGAAGCTGAAGATCGTGAACCTCCTCATAGACCTCGCCGATGGTCTTTTCGTGATCGATCTCCAGATTCATCGAGCCGGAATAGGCGTCAGGGCCATAGTTGTGAAGCATCAGGTCGGCGGCACCGAGAATGCAGGGAACCGATCGGATCTCTTCATAGATCTTGGCAACCAGCTCCTCGCTTGCCGGCTTTCCGAGAAGATGTGAAACCGTTTCCTTCATAATGTCAAAGCCTGCTTTGAAAATCAGCGCCGAGGTAATGATACCGGCGTAAGCATCAAGCGAAACGTCGAAAAGCAGGAAGATGAGCGCGGAAAGAATGGTGACGGCGGAGATAAAGGCATCGTTGCGGCAATCCGTACCGAGCGCGATCAGCGATTCCGCGCCCGCCTTCTTTCCCATACGAATGCTGTACGTGCCCAAAAGGAGCTTTGCTACGGCAGATACGGCAATGATGATCAGCGTGACGTACGAAACCGCAAGCTCACCGGGCGAAAAGATGCGCCTGAAGGAGCTGAGAAACAGCTCGCTGGCGGTAACGAGAATGAAGATCGCAATGACCAGACTGGTCAGATACTCGATGCGGCCGAAGCCAAAGGGATGCTTTTTGTTGGGGTGCATGGTGGAGAGCTTAGCTCCCACGATCGTAATGAGCGAGGTTGCCGAGTCCGAGGCGTTGTTTGCACCCTCGGAGATAATGGCAATCGACCCAACGGCAACACCGACCAGGATCTTCACCACCGCAAGAACGGTATTTACCAGGATGCCGAGCGCTGAGGTCGTTATGGTAATGCCCTCGCGCGTATCCGGCTTTTGTCTTAATAGCTTATACAGTAATTTCATAGGTGTTTCCTTTGAAGTTATATTTATCGGAATTGTTATTATTATAACATATTTTTTTGAAAATGTCTTTACTTTGGTGAAAAAAATTTTAAACAAAAAAGAGGAAACCGTAATCGGTTTCCTCTTTGGGGCTTCGCTTAAATCTCGGGAATGTTGATCTCGATCTCACGGCCAAGCTCAGCGGACTTGCAAATGCCGTCGATGATGGCCTGATTGATAACGATCTGAGAGGAGGGAATGGGAGCCGTTCCGCCATTCTTGCAGGCATCGATGAAGGCGCGAACCTTCTTCTCGAAGAGACTTGCACCCTTGTTCTGCTGAACAGGAATCTCGGTAACGACCTGCTCGCCGCCGACCTCGTGGTAGATCTTAAGAGGTCCGCCGATGGAACCGTTCCAGCACTCGGTAGAGGGGATACGGAGACCACCCTTGGTACCAAGGATCAGAGCATCACCCGAGGTATCCATGTTCATAGCCCAAGAAATACGGAAGTCAAGCACGATGTCACCCTCAAGACGAACAAAGGCAGCGGCGAAATCGTCAACGCCAAACTTCTTGGCATATTCGGGATGATTGCTCTTTACGTAACCAACGTAGTTGGGATCGGTTCCAAAGAAAGCAGACTTGTAACCGGAAACCGTAAGAGGCTTCGGATAGCCAACAGCGTTCAAAAGCATATCCAGCGAATAGCATCCGATATCACCCAGAGCACCGATACCGCCGGTCTCCTTCTCAATGAAGGTGGTACCAAACGGGGTGGGGATGCCGCGTCGACGACCTCCGCCGGTCTGGATGTAGTAAACCTTGCCAAGCTCACCGGATTCAACGATCTTCTTGACCATCTTCATGTTTTCATCCAGTCTGGGCTGGAAGCCGATCGAGAGGATCTTTCCGCTCTTCTTCTCGGCCTTCATAACCTCAATTGCTTCCTCAAGTGTTACGGTGAAGGGCTTCTCAAGAAGAACGTGGAGACCGTTCTCAAGCGCGTAGATCGCGGGTGCGGCGTGCTGGCAGTTGTAGGTACAAATGGTAACGGCGTCAAGCTTCAAGGACTTGTCGTCGATCATTTCCTTGTGAGAAGCGTAGTCGGTCTTAACGCCCTCAACACCTGCATCAGCAAAGAATTTTGCAGCCTTGCCGGGGATCAGGTCGCATCCGGCAACGATCTCAACGTCGGGCTGTGCCTTCAGTGCTTTGATGTGG
>CAJGDZ010000156.1 GCA_904502055.1 uncultured Clostridia bacterium
CACCGAAAAAGATATCGTTGATGGCATAGGATGCCTCGATCAGCTCCACAAAGCGTCCCCTGACATCCTCCAGCTTGGGCGCGCCGCACGAGCAAAGGGGGAGCACCAGCAAAAGGCAGAGAAGCAGGGATAAGATGCGTACTGTTTTTTTCATAAGGAAGACTCCTTTTGTTCTTTTACCGTGCGGCAGGATTCGATGCCGTAGTAGGCAAAGCATTTTACCGCCTCATCGGTTATGATCTCGCCCGAAATGAGAATGGGGATGGCCGGCGGGCAGGCGACCGAGGGCGAGGCGAGGATCTTACCCACCGCCTTGTCAAGCGGTGTTTGCTCACTTGCCGCAAGCATGGCCTCGCGCGGCGAGAGCGCCACGACAGAGCGCGGTGCTGTGGGCGGAGCCTCACAGATCGGCGTTTTTTGCGGAAGCGCGGTTAACACCCTTCCAAGGCGTTTTACGTCCTTTGCCGTGGTCTCGGAGGAGAGCATCAGCACCACAAAATCGGGGTCGCAGAATTCACAGACGATGCCGTGCTTCTCAAGGATCTGCGCCAGCTCATCGCCCTTATAACCGT
Organism: uncultured Clostridia bacterium; assembly: GCA_904502055.1. Classification (GTDB taxonomy): domain Bacteria; phylum Bacillota; class Clostridia; order Oscillospirales; family CAG-272; genus RGIG8775. The sequence continues at coordinate 573 of CAJGDZ010000156.1, forward strand.
AGGGCTTGGTCGCAATTGTCAGCTTGATCGGCTCATTGCCGATCAGCGTGTAGCCCTTGTCCTTCAGCGTTTGCCTGAGGGTGTCTGCCCAAGCCGCCACCACCGAAAGCTTTTTTGGAAGCGTGGTTGCCAAAAGGCGGTTGGTCAGGTCCAGCGAGGCCAGCGTAAGGTACGAGGGGCTGGTGGAGGCGAACTGTGCGAGCGCACTCTTGGCCTCGTTTGCCGGAAGCGCGTCGGCGCTCTTGGCGATATGAAGATACGCGCCTCCCGTGAGGGTGGGGAGCGTTTTGTGTGCCGAGTCGCAGCAGATGTCCGCCCCAAGGTCGATGGGGTGAAGTGAGGGCTGCAAAAATTTCAGATACGCGCCGTGCGCGTTGTCCACCGCCAAAAGCGCGCCGTGCTTGTGGCAAAGCGCAGAAAGGTGCGCGATGTCCGCGCGGTTTCCGAGGTAGTCGGGGGAGGTGATATACAGAGCGGTGAAGGTTTTCTCGCTCAGCTTTTGTTCAAGCTCCCCTGAATTCAGCTCACACGAGAGCAGGGAGTCCCCTTCGGAAAACAACCACTCTACTTCGATGTCCAGGAGGGCAAGTGCCGACAAAAAGCTTTTGTGCGCGTTGCGTGCGGCCAGAATGCGCGGCCTTTCGCCGCGAGAGGCGGCCAGCCTTTGGATCAGCAAAAGCATGGCGCGAATGCAAAGCGACGAGCCCTCGGTGGAATACAGTGTTTGCGCCGTGCCAAACAGAGCGGTGGCGTTTTGCTCGCTCTCACGGATAATGCCGCTTGCGTGATAGAGGTCGTCCGCGCCGTGGATCTCGGTGATGTCCAGCGGCTCGGCGCCCAGGTGTGCCTTTCCCTTGTGGCCGGGCATATGAAGCCGCACCGCGTTTTTTTTGCGGTAGGCCCTTACAAAATCAAGGATGGGTGTTTTCATGCCTTTGTAGCGTAGCGCTTGGCGATCTCAAGGAAAATGGCGCATTCCATACGCTTGCGGAACAGCTCACAACCCGGCGCATAGGTGCCGAGAATGCTTCCCGTGGCGTGGAAGGCGTTGGCGGCGCAGCCGCCCGAGCAATACAGCTTGGCCCAGCAATCGGCGCACTCGGGGCGCGAGTAGACGTTGCACGCCTTGAACTCGGCCTGGCGGGCGGTGTTGGTCACGCCGTCCCAGATGTTGCCGAGCCTAAAGTCCTCATTGCCCACAAACTGGTGGCAGGGATACAGGTCGCCCGCGGGGGTGACCGCCATGTATTCGGTGCCCGAGCCGCAGCCCGAGATGCGCTTGTAGATGCAAGGTCCGCCCTCAAGGTCGATCATATAGTGGTAGAAGGTGAAGGGATCGCCCTCCTTATGCTTTTTGAGCATCAGGTCAGCCAGCTTTTCATACTGCTCCTTGACGATCTGAATGTCAGCGGGAGTGAGCGAGCTGGGCGCGTCGGGCGCGCCGACCACGGGCTCCATGCTCAGCTCCTTGAAGCCGAGGTCCAGCATGGTCTCGATGTCCTTCAAAAAGTCGGGATTCTGATGGGTAAACGTGCCGCGCATATAGTAATTCTTGCCCTCGCGCGCCTTTACAAGTCTTTGGAATTTGGGCACGATCCGATCAAAGCTTCCGTTGCCCGCGTAGTCCACGCGATAGCGGTCGTGGATCTCCTTGCGGCCGTCAAGGCTGAGAACGACGTTGGAGCACTCGCGGTTGGCAAAGTCGATGACGTCCTCATCGATCAGCATACCGTTTGTGGTCAGCGTGAAGCGGAAATTCTTGCCCGTCTCCTTCTCACGCTCTCTGGCGTAGGCCACAAGCTGCTTTACCACGTCAAAATTCATCAGCGGCTCGCCGCCGAAGAAGTCGACCTCAAGGTTATGGCGTGTACCCGAATTTTCGATCAGAAAGTCCAAAGCACGCTTACCGGTCTCAAGGCTCATCAGCGCGCGCTCGCCCTCGTATTTTCCCTGGCTGGCAAAGCAGTACGCGCAGTTAAGATTGCAGGTGTGCGCCACGTGCAGGCACAGTGCCTTGACAACGCCCGACGTTTTGTCCTTGAGCTTGCCCGCCATCGGCTCGAAGGTATCCTTCATAAAGAGCTTGCCCGCCGCCTTCAGATCCTCGATCTGCTCATAGCACTCCAAAAGCTCCTCACGCGTAGCCTCGGGGATGTTTTGATATTTTTTCAGCAGCTTCTCGATCAGCTCGTCCTTCGGGAGTGTTTCAAATTCGGCGATGAGATCGTACGCGATCTCGTCGACTGCGTGGATGGCGCCCGAATAGGTGTCGATGACGATGTTAAAGCCGCCCTGCTTGTATTGATGTACCATAAGTCCTCCTTACAAAGAAATGCCGCCCTTTGGCGGCATTCTTTTGCGAGATTTACTTTTCCTCGCTCTTGTTTTCGCAATTCTGGTTTGCAATGCCACAGCTGGTCTTGCAAGCGGACTGGCAAGAGGTCTGGCACTCGCCGCAGCCGCCGTTCTTTGCGCTCTGGCAAAGGTTGCGGGTCTCGATGGTTTCGATATGCTTCATATTGGTTTCCTCCATAGTATTCAAATTTTCATCGGAAATATTATATCACTCTCACCGTCAAAAGTCAATAGCTCTTTCAAAATTTCCTTGACAAACCCGGGGAAGAATTGTTATAATAAAGGCAAGAAATCTTTTGGGGGATGGCTATGGGCGATTTTGGAATTTACGAGCACGTGGTGACGCGAGAGGCAGGGCGCGGCTCAAGGCTTGGCCGCGTGCTTCTGTGGGCACTTTTGGCGCTGGGGATCGTGGGCCTTTTGTGGCTGGGCCTTATGTGGAAGCTGTTCGTTTTGTTTTTGGGCATCGCTTTGGCGGCCGCCTTTTTGGCTATGATTCTTTTCCGCCGCTATTCCTCGTTGGAATTTGAATATACCATTGCCGAGGGCACGGTCACCTTTGCCGAGATCTACGGCAAGAGCACCCGCCGTGTGACAAGGGAGTTTGACATCCGCGTCTGCGCGGCGATCGCGCCGATGGATGACGACCGACTTGCCGCGTTTGGTGCGACGGACGAATATTACGCCATCTCCTCGCCGGATGCCGAGAATATTTACGGCGCGGCGTACGATTCCGACAAGGGCAAAAAAACCGTTGTTTACTTTGAGGCGACCGAGCAGGCGCTTCGTATGTTCCGCGCCTACAATCCGCGCGCAACCGTTATCAAAAAGGGCTGAAAGCATCAGCCCTTTTTTATACTTCAAATTTTGATTTATCGGTGGGATGTGTTAGCGAAATTGGTATCCCATAACCCGTAGGGGCGATTCACGAATCGCCCGCCGAAATACGCA
>CAJGDZ010000157.1 GCA_904502055.1 uncultured Clostridia bacterium
CGTCGACCTTGACGAGTTGCTTTTGCGCATCGGTGCGCTCCTGCGTCGCTCCAAGATCGCCTCCAGCCGTCGCCTTGAGGTCGGTCAGCTTGTGATGGACGCCGACGAACGCACAGCTACGCTGAGCGGCGAGGAGATCGCACTCACCGCAAGGGAATTCGACCTTCTTTACAAGCTTCTATCCTATCCCAAAAAGACCTTTACGCGCACCCAGCTTATGGACGAGTTCTGGGATGTGGACACGCAAGCAAGCACGCGGACGGTCGACGTGTATATGACCAAGCTTCGCGCCAAGCTGGCCGCGTGCGATTCCTTTGAGATCCAGACCGTGCACGGTCTGGGTTATAAGGCGGTGATCCGATGAAAAAAAACACCTTTCGGCTTTTGCTTCGGGAAACAAGTAGTTTCCTGCTGTTCTTCTTAATGGTGGGCTTTGTGGTCTCCTGCTGTATGATGCTGTTTCTGAACGTGCTTTCGGTACAAATGGGGCTGACCTATACCGCCGAAAACATTGCCGGCGCTGCCAAGATCACGTTTCTGAACGTCCTGATCATCACGATCCTCTTCAAAACCGTCGATTTTGTTCGCCGCAAGATTATGGTGGACAGGCCGGTAAAAAAAATCACCGAGGCCACCGAGAAGATCACCGGCGGCGATTTTTCCGCACGCGTGGAGCCTCTGCGCGGCGCGGGGATGGAGGGCTTTCATCAAGTGGGCGAGGCCATCAACGCTATGGCCGCCGAGCTTGGAGGCGTAGAGACACTTCGCTCCGACTTTATTGCCAACGTGTCCCACGAAATGAAGACCCCGCTTGCCGTAATGCAAAACTACGGCACACTGCTGCAGACCCCCGAGCTCTCCGAGCAAGCGCGCGTGGAATACGCCAAGATCATTACCGAGTCCTCGCGTCGCCTGGCGGATATGATGACCAACATATTAAAGCTGAATCGGCTGGAAAATCAGCAGATCTACCCCAAATTCCGACTTTTTGATCTCGGTGAACAGCTTTGCGAGTGTCTTTTGCTTTACGAAAACGTATGGGAGAGCAAGGGCATTGAGATTACAACCGAGATTGCCGACGACATATCGGTAAACGCCGACGAGGAGCTTCTGGCGCTTGTATGGAACAACCTCTTTTCCAACGCCTTCAAGTTCACGGAAGAGGGCGGCAGGGTGTCCCTCTCGCTTGCGGCCGACGGCGACTATGCCACCGTCAAGGTCTCCGACACGGGGTGCGGCATCAGCGCGGAGGTGGGCTCGCATATGTTTGAGAAATTCTATCAGGGTGACACTTCACGCGCCACACAGGGCAACGGCCTTGGCCTGGCGCTTGTCAAGCGCGTGATCGACATTATGGAAGGCGAGATCGGCGTGCAAAGCGCACTCGGCGAGGGGACGACCTTCACCGTTCGCATTCGGAGGAACAAGGATGGACTTCAACAAGCTCACTAAAGCCCTTTTGTTCCCTCACGTTGCCATTCTCTGTGTCCTGGTTCCCCTCTCTGCCACCTTGCTTGTCGGCTCGATGGTCTTTGTCGGAACAAAGTCCCCCATCGCCATTGTCTCCTACGTTCTGTCTGCCTACACCCTGACCGCGCTCTGCCTTCGGATACCTCGAATGATACGATCCTTCAAGTCCTTCAAGGCACAAAACAGGCTGATGGTGCGCTGGCAGAGTGACGCGCGTCTGCGTGTCAACGTTTCGCTCTACAGCTCGCTTCTCTGGAATGTGGCCTATGCGCTTCTCCAGCTTTGGCTCGGCTTTTATCACCGTACCTTTTGGTTCTATTCGCTCGGTGCCTACTACGTCTGTCTTGCCGTAATGCGTGGCTTTCTGCTTCGATATTCCAAGGAGCACACGCCCGGCGATGACATAAGGGGCGAGCTCATCCGATACCGCGCCTGCGGGTGGGTCTTTCTTGTAATGAACCTGGCACTTACCCTGATCGTCTTCTTTATGGTCTATTGGAGCCGAACCTTCCATCACCATATGATCACCGCCATTGCCATGGCCGCCTATACATTCACCACGCTTGGCACGTCCATTCTCAGCATTACCAAATACAGAAAATACAACAGTCCTTTGTTCTCCGCCTCCAAGGCCATCAGCCTCGCCGCGGCCTCGGTGTCCATGCTGACGCTGACCTCAACTATGCTGACCACCTTCGGAGACGGAAGTATGGATGTGTTGACGCAAAAGCTGATGCTCGGCGGCGTGGGCTTTGCCGTTTCGGGTGTGATCGTCATCCAAGCCATTCATATGATCGTGCAAAGCACAAAAGAGTTAAAACGAATAAAAAATGAGGTACAACATGCAAAACCATAACCAAAACGGCGGATTTTCCTATACTTACTCCGCAAAGGAGCAAGCAGAGCTCAAGAGGATCCGCGAAAAATATACCGCACCGACCGAGGAGGAGGACAAAATGGCGCGTCTGCGCCGTCTGGACGCCAGTGTCACCGAGACGGCGCAGATCGTCTCTTTGATCTTCGGCATCATCGGCGCGCTGATCCTCGGCCTTGGAATGAGCCTTTGTATGACCGATCTTGGAGATTTTTTCGGGCTGCCTGAGACAGCGGCTCTGATCGTCGGCATTGCCATCGGCATCGTTGGCGGGATCCTTGCGGCATTGGCCTACCCGGTCTACAACGCCATCGCAAAGAAAAAGCGTCAAAAGCTTGCCCCCGAGATCCTCCGTCTCGCTGACGAGCTGATGAAATAAAGAAAAAGCAGAATGCATCGCATTCTGCTTTTTTGCTGCTGACAAAGAAAAAATCCGAACCTAAAAGGTTCGGATTTCTACTATTTGGTGCGGGCAAGAGGACTTGAACCTCCATGAAATTGCTTTCACTAGAACCTGAATCTAGCGCGTCTGCCAATTCCGCCATGCCCGCATAGGCCGCGAAAAACGGCAACATTTATATTATACATATTTCTGCGAAATTGTCAAGTCCTTTTTTGGATTTTTTTGCTCTTTTTTGATTTTTCCTCGCACTGAGGTCATTCTGTCTCGGAAATCAGATAGGAATTCAGGATATAGGCGGACGAAAGCTCGGCCGTCCCGTCAAAAAGAACGCGCATATTGTACTGAGTCAAATAGTAGGCGTTTTGCTCGATCGCCCTTTGTGCCGCCTCCTTGGTCATACCGCGCAGATCCAGTGCAAAGCTGTCCGCGCCCGTCTCGGTGCACGCCACAAGACGCGCAAGCTGCGCATCGCTCATTGTGCCGGAAAGAGCCACTCCCACGTAAGTTTGCGGTGAGAAGTCTCTCACTTGAGCCACAAAAAGTCCGATCTCACTCACGTATGCCTCCTCACTCGGAAGCCCAAGGATCAAAATCTCGCGGAAGCCTGCCTTCGCGAGCTCCGCCAGAAGTGCCAGCTCTCTCCCCTTTTCGTAGGCACGCTTGGCCGTGTCCTTCTCCGCAAACGCCGAGGACACAAACAGAGCCACGCTGTAGCGACTCTTGGCTTCAGCGCAGGAGGCCACGGTGCCCGCGGCAAGTCCGCCGCCCTCATAGCCAAGCGAAAGCGCACTCTTATAGTGAAGCTGTCCGTCAAACAAAACCAGACCGACCGCGTTTCCGTCGCCGCTCGCCATCGCCTTCTTCAGCTCCGATTCCGTTCGGTCTGACGGATCGATCACACTGCCCTTGAGAGCAAGAAGCGATGTGTATTTCTCGCCCGGTTGCTCCACACCCCCAAGCTCGGTAAGCGCTCTTGCGGGAAGCCGCGCAAGCTTGGAGCCGGCAGAGACCGAGCTGAGGATCAGTCCGAGCACAAGCCCGAGCACAAGCGCCGCCAGGGCGGTGGAAACAAACGGAAACCAGA
>CAJGDZ010000158.1 GCA_904502055.1 uncultured Clostridia bacterium
AGCATATGACGCGTGTGCTGGATGCCATCAAGGCCATCCGCGCGCGCCGCAGCGAGATGAACGTGGTTCCCTCGCGCAAGGCCAAGGTCTACCTGGCTACAAAGTACGCCGAGAGCTTTGGCGGTCAGACCGCTATGTTCTTCGAGAGACTGGCTTCGGCCTCTGAGCTTGTTGTGGCTGAGAGCTTTGACGGCGTGGTTTCGGCGGACGATTCGGTGCAGATCATTACCGACTCGGCGACCATCTTCCTGCCGCTCTCGGATATCATCGATACAGAGAAGGAGCGCGCCCGTCTTGAGGGCGAGAAAAAGCGCCTGGAGGGCGAGATCGCAAGACTTGAGGGTAAGCTTTCCAACGAGGGCTTCGTGGCCAAGGCGCCTGCCGCCGTCGTTGAGGGCGAAAAGGCAAAGCTTGCCAAGTACAAGGAAAACCTGGACGGCGTTATCGCCGCTCTGGCAAAGCTGAACTAAAGGAAAAGGGACTTCCTCGGAAGTCCCTTTTTGCCTTCGGTTTCAAATTTTGATTTATCGGTGAGGGGAGACGTGTAGGGGGCTTTTTGAAAAAAGCCCCCTACGACCCCCAACAACTTTTGGGAAAAAGAAACTTTTCACACAATAAAGTCTGCAAAAGCAATATCGAGAAAGGTTTTTGGGGTCATTTTGGTTCTTCACGCTAAAGCGTGAAGAACATTTACGCCGCGAGCCTCGATACGGAAAAGAGAGCTCGCTCTCTTTTTCGTATCGTGACTCACGGCTCAAAATGACGTGTAGTTTGTGCAGACCCATGCTGCAAAAGTTTCGTCCACCTTTTTAAAGGTGGCGGGGTTTGGGGCAGAGCCCCACGTCCCTCCCCCCGAAAAACTTCAATTTGTTTGTTCGTTTTAAATTTTTGGGAACTTTTTGGAAGGGGCTTCGTCTATAAGGGCAGAAAGACAACCCGAAAGGAGAATTCTTATGAAAATGAAGAAGATTTTGTGTGTGAGTCTTGCTCTTTTGATGCTTTTGGCGCTGATATCGTGCGGTGCGTCCAAGGCCGAGGCGGACAATGCCTATCGCGATATGGCAGACCTCTATTACGAGGCGCCGAAGGAGGACACAAAATACAAGGACTTGAACGGCTCGGTGAGCGAGTCGCTGTTTGACGGTGCAAGCGGCACAGGCAAGGCGGAGACCGAGAGCGGTGACTTTGAGGAAAAGCTCATTGTAACGGTCACCCTCCGCGCGCAGACCAAGGAGTACGAAAAGGCACTGGAGCAGGTGCGCGGCGCGCTTTCCTCGCTCGGCGGCTATGAGGAGTCCTTCTCCAGCAACGGACGAAGCTACGGAAGCTCGTCCTCGTACTGCCGAAGCGCACGCCTTACCGTTCGCATTCCGTCCGAATCCTTAGATGCCTTCCTTTCCGAGGTCGGGGAGCTGGTTAACGTTGTGAACGAGCAGATCGGACGTGTTAACGCAACCGAGGAATATTACGATCTGGCCTCGCGCGTTCGCGTGCTTGAGGAGGAGCGTGCGGCCTATGAGACTATGCTCGGCAAGGCGGTAAGCGTGGAGGAGGTCCTTCTTATTAAGGACAGACTGTATAACGTCATTTCCGAGATCGAGTCGGCGCAGACACGTATGAAGGTGATTGACAGCCGCGCCTCCTACTCGACCGTGCATCTGACGCTGGAGGAGGTCGTGGATTACTCGGTGGTGACCACACCCAAGACCACCTTTGGCTCGCGCATCGCCAATGCCTTTACGCGTAGCTGGAAGAACTTTGCCGAGGGCTTCCAGGACTTCACGGTGTGGCTGATCGGTGCCATCCCGACCATCCTTTTGCTGGCCGTGATCGGCGCAGGCGTGGCCGCCGTTGCCATTGTCTCCAACCGCCGCCTGAAGAAACGCCTGAATAAGAAGGACGAGGAATAAAAGGTCTTCAAATTTTGATTTATCGGTGTGTTTGAATGTCTATGCTTGCACGAACGTTATCGGATGAAAGGCTCCCTCCGGGAGGGAGCTGGCGCCGAGTAGGCGACTGAGGGAGCCCGCGCGATAATAGAATCTGCAAGCACAATGAAGTCGCGCAGGCTCCTTCCACCGCCACAGGCGGTCCCCCTCCCTCTCGGAGGGAGGCTTGGTTTGCACGCCACCTTCGTTCAAGCGTAGCCAGACCGATAAACTTCAATTTATTAAACAAAAACAGGTTGAAGCCGTAGCTTCAACCTGTTTTTTTAGTTGTAGTAAAAGTTCGAGGGGGAGGTTTTGAGGGAGAGACCGTTCAGCAGGTCGGTATTCACCTCGATTTTCGCGTTATAGTCCGCAAGGCGAGTGGTGAGGAGATCGTTTATGAGGTTGGAATTGAAGTCATAGATGCGGTAGAGCGAGTCACCGAACCACTGGGTGTAGCGCTCGTCGGCGTATGCGCCGCTTTCGACAGGGTATTTGAGAACGATGTGGATGCCGGCATCGGTCTGTACGATGGCGACCTCACCGTCCCCCATATCGGAAAGCTTCGCGGCGATGGCGTCCAGCGTGCTCCAGGAGGGCGAGATCGAGGCGTAGGAGACGTTGGTGGCAAGGTAACTCAGGGTATCGCTGTATTCCTCGCCGCTGAGATCCTCGTCGGTGTAAGCGAGGCGGAGCTTCTGGAAGGTCGGTGCCGAGCCCTGTGACGCGGTGTCACGGAGGTTGATCGCCAGATTCAGGCGATCCAGCATTTCGCCGGTCGTGTAGCGCTCGGTCAGCTGGTTGCCCTTATCGTCGGTGAGCGGCTTGCGCTTACCGTTTTCGGTGTCGTAGGCAATGCGGTCGTCGGCGGTATAGTAGACAAATTTTCCGTTTTCGGCGGTGCTGTAAGCGGCCTTTTGGACGTCGTAGGCGATCGAGCCGTCGCCGTTGTAGTAGATCTCGTCTCCGTTTTTATCGGTCTCAAACAGATAGTGGAAATTGGAGAGAAGGATCTGCTGGAAGGCCACGTAATTTTCCTTGAAATAGGTTTCCTTCACGGTGGAGGAGACCTTGGAGGCGTTCTCGCCGTAAAGCGAGAGGATCAGCCACTCGATCTTCTTGACCATCAGCTTGTACTCTCGCAGAATGTCGTAGTTGGCGCCGAATTCGCTGAGAATGGCGTTGAGCTTGGCCTTCGAGCCCTCGCCGTCCCCTGAAACGAGCGCGGCCATCTCCTCGTCGACCGCCTTGAGATAGGCGTTTGGAAGCGTGAGCCCCAGCTCGTCAAACAACGCCAGCGCGGTCAGGTAGCTTTGCGCCTTCTCAAACACCTCGGCGGTGTAGTAATCGTTATAGGTGGTGGAACTGTCGTCGATCACCGTGCCCCAGAACTTTTCGCTGTTGGCGTTGCCGTAGCCCTGCGAAATGGCAAACGCCATCTCACCCTTGCGGATGGAGAGCATCAGTCGGTAGGTGTTGACCGAAAGGCTTTGAGAGTCCAGCGTCAAAAGCGCCTTTGCCTTTCCGCCGCACGAGGCAAGCGAGGAGAGCAGCAATACGATCGCGCACACAAGCGCCAAAATACGAGTGCTTTTTTTCATATTCATTCCTTTCTTTGGAACCTTGGAATTTTAAATTTTGATTTATCGAAGTGTTTTAGTTGGCTGGGGATACGGTCGCTTTTGAAAAAGCTCCGCAAAACTTTTCCCTACAGGCAAAACGGCTACGCTTGATACGGAGCCCGAACGGTAACGCGAAAACAACGTATGATCCATTATCCGAGTCATTTTGAGACCTTCTCACGCGTGAGAAGGTCTCGGGCGCGCGAGGTCTGCAAGCCGAAAAGAGAGCAAGCTCTCTTTGTCGGATTGCCGACCTTGCGCTGAC
>CAJGDZ010000159.1 GCA_904502055.1 uncultured Clostridia bacterium
AATAAATTCATAATGGCGCTCAGCCGCATAGCGAATACCGTACTGAAATCCGCCCGCACCGCCCAAATTGCTGCCGGTGTTTTGATATATAATGCTGCTGGCCTCGATATACGGTGCCAAAGCCTCTGCAGTTCCATCGGTGCTGGCATTGTCAACGATCACAACGTCCAAAACATCCTTTTTTGTCTGCGCAAGCAGGCTTTCGATATTTTCAAGCAAAAGCTCTTTGCGATTATAGGTTACAACAACAGCGGCAACCGTTGCACTCATACCGATCCTCCTTTCGGATCAAAAACTCTCTCCGTACTTTTTACCGGTGAATTTGGCACGCAAAAAGGACATTCCCTTTTTGAATTTGTTGATATGCTGCATATCCATCACGGGCACCTCGGCGTATTCCACCTTGTTGGTACGCAGCCACACGTCAAGCAACAGCTCGGAGATGCGGCCGGGATAGCGGGCGTGAAACGCCTCGTATTTTCCGGGGTCAATGCGCTTTTCCAGTTCAAACAAAATGTCAAACAGCCACGTGCAATAGCGGTCTAACACGTCCTTTTTCATAATGAACATATTAAACATATGCGCCGAGGTGCGCTTGTGCAGCGCCTCAAACTCGGGCAGATACGCAGGATAACGCTCTGCAATGATCCTTCCGGCCTCGTCAAGCGTCTCCACATACATCGTATGCTTATAGTGGTTATACAAATTTTCAATATAGTATTTGCGCAAGCGGGGCACCACCACGTCGCACGTGCGCAGATGCGCCTCTGCCTCGGCACGGGACAAAATTGCCGTAAATTTCTTTGCCTCGTCCTTGGGTATGCGGCCCTTTGAGGCAAAATGGCGCCTGTAATGGGCAAGCCCGATATATGCGGCATCCAGATTTTTCCAAGCCCAATAAAGGCCGGTCAGCTCACAAAAATAAGGGTTTTTGGCAGAAATATGATCGCCGGAGTTATCCCCGATAAAGCCGACGTCCTCTTTCCCCTCCTTGCCGACGTGCAAGGGCAGATACATATCATCCTGCGGCATCTGATATGCCTTGTGTGCCGCCACGATAATTTTGATATCCATAAAAGTCGTTCCTCCCGCGCATTGCTTTGCAATGCGTTATTTGGATGCTTGCGGTTGCAAATGCCGCCAACAAGCTTGCCTTTGTGTGTTGCGCGTGAAAGCGCAATCCGTCTGTTTTTTGCCCTTGGCGCAAACAGAGCGCACCACACCATTATCGTTCTACATATTATATCAAATTCAAAGGCAAAAAGCAATAGCCGTGGCCATTTGTCGGCATTTTCCCCTGTTTTAGCCAAAGAAATTGCTTGTATTTTGTTTGTTTTAACCACTTTTCGAGCCACTTTTGTTGACTTTTTTAATTTTTGACTATATGTTATTTTTTTAACATTTTGCAACAAGAAAATATCCCGCAAAAAAGGCAGTAAAAAGCAGGGGCCGTATGCCTGCATTCGTGCGGAATGCGGGCATACGGCCCAATGTTTTATGCGTTGGCCTGCCACTCGTCAGCCTTGGCGGGGGACATGCGCTTGATATCCTCCTTGGTATAGGGAGATTCTGCGCCGCCGTTGGTGTAAAGGAAGAATTTTCCGCCCTCGGTTTTGTAAAGGCTTTCCTCATAGCCTGCGGGGTCACCAAACTCGCCCACGGTCTTCTTTGCGATCAGCAAAGAGGTCTCGGTATCGTACTCTACCTTGCAAATGATCTTTTTCATTGCATTTTACGTCCTTTCTATCAAATTTCGTTTGATATTATACCATAAAAACAGTTTTTTTGCAAGTAGCTGACAACCGCATCATTTTTCCATATTGTAAACTTTGTATTTATTCTGCATCATACAACGGGCAAGCCTGCCAAAGTGCTTGGATCTCGGCCTCGGTCAGGACGGTGGGCAACAAATTGCAAACGGCAACAGAACCGGTCATTCCCTTAAATCCTTGCACCTTTTCATTGCTTCCGTCACCGTTGGAATCCCACCATGCGTTTGCACAGCCGCCAATACAGATATAAGCGTCGGCAAGACGATTGTCGAAGCTCGTGTCACGGTAAGGGTTGGTAATATTATCCGTGCCGTCAACCTTTTGACCGTTGATATAAAGTGCCGTAGAGCTTCCGGTATAGACAAACACGCAATGATACCACTCGCCAACGTTCAAAATGCAATTATCGGCTACCCAACCGCTGGAAACGCCCGACGATGTTTCCGCTTCCAACTTATACGTAGCGGTGTCGGAACCGTTCTTATGCACATTCAGACCAAAGCCACCCTTCTCCTCAAAATCAAGGATACCTACGTAGTCTGTGATCTGGCTAATGTCTGTGATCTTGAATGTCACTTCATAAGAGAATCCATCCTTGAATATATCGTACGTGCCATAGCCGGAGATGTTATACACACTGGGCGCGTTAAGTCCTCCGCCAAAGTTCAGCACGTTCTGACCCAACGTTTCGTCGCGGGTCACGGTCACGGCAGTTCCCTGCTCGTGATAGGTCACCTCGGGACGAGCGAGCACACCGTTGCTGACGCTGTTTTTATCAGCGCCGATCACAAGCTCCAGATAAGGCGCATTGGGATCGCTTGCAGCAGACTTGTTAACGTAGGACATATAGGTATCAAGATTCCAAGGATCGTTTGCGGAAAACTCGATCACGCGGCCGCCCTCGATGTTGGGGTCGCTGTAAGAGCCGCCCTCGCCCTTGCCGATCGAGCCGCAGTAGGCCAGATTGACACCGCGGTACTCTACGGAGAAGTCGTTGGCATGATCGTGACCGTTGGCGATCAGCTGCACGTCGCCGCGCTTGAGAATTGCGCTGAACAGACCGGGATTGGTGGCAGGTGCGCTGATGTTCTCGCCCTTGGTGCCGATCATCTCGGTGTTGTGCTTGCCCATAGCGGCCAGCTTCCACGCAAGATAAGTTTCCTGCAGCGGAATGTGGAAATACATCATAGAGGGGATCTTTTCACCGTTGTACTCCTCAAGCAGTGCAGAGGTTTTCAGATACCACTCGACCTGATTTTCCTTCAAGCCCTCGTATTTGCCGTAGAAATAGTTCTTCTGCGTGTCGCCGTTTTTATCCTTAAAGCTTGCCTCGATCATAGCATCGCCGTCGATATCGTGTGCATAAGCACCGCTATCCAGCGCCCACACGTTAAAGGCGATCTTGCTGCCGTCGTGAGAGAGAACGGGCAACACGTAGTTGCCTACGCCAAACAGGCTCTCATCGCCCGCCTTGGAAACGCAGTATTCAAACTCCTCATAGATCTTCTGCTGCTCAGCCTTGGGCAAAGCAATGGGATTCCAGGGGTTGGCCTCGTCGTCGTGATTGCCGTAAACGTGCGCCCACGGAATACCTGCGGCCTCAACGGGAGCAACCATCGTGCGGATGTATTCACGGAAAACATTGGGATCGCTGATATGCCAAGCGTTATCGCCGGAAAACAGCACAAGATCGGGCTGCTCGGTCTCGATCGCCTTTTGGATATTGGCCATGGTACCGCTGGTGGTCAAACCCGCAACGGTTACGCACTGCACGTCGGCCAGCACCAGCACCTTAAAGCTGCCGTCCTCGTTGACGCGAAGCGGCTTTTTCAAGGTCAAAAGCTCTTGGATCTGCTTGTTTTTCTGGCTCTCTGCCCATTGCTCGGCAAGAGAATCCAGCCACTCCTCCAACGTGCCCTCAAAGCCTGCCTCTACAGCCAGCTCGTAAGCAGATTTGCCGGGAGTGCCGGCAACGCCGGGCTCACCTTGAGGACCCTGAGGGCCGGTCGCACCAGTAGAACCGGTTGCACCGGCAGAGCC
>CAJGDZ010000160.1 GCA_904502055.1 uncultured Clostridia bacterium
ACGAACAGTACGGCAACGCCTTTTTCCTTCTGCTTGTTCAGCAGGTTGTAAATGGTGTAAGAAGCACCGATGTCCAGCCCTCGCACAGCATAAGCAGTCATCAAAACCGCAGGGGCGGAGGCGATCTCTCGGCCAACCAGCACCTTCTGTACGTTTCCGCCGGAAAGGCGGCGCACAGGCGTGTGCGTGCCCGGGGTTACAACCTGAAGGCTATCAATGATCTCCTTCGCAAGATCCTCCGGTGCCTTACGGTCAACAAAAATCGACTTTCCGCGGCGATAGCTGCGAAGCATCATATTGTCGGTAATGTCCATATCGCCAACCAGGCCCATGCCCAAGCGGTCCTCGGGCACAAAGGAGAAGCGAACGCCAAGCTCACGAATCTGCAAGGGCGTCTTCTCACGCAAATTGATGACCTCGTCTTCCTTGAAGAAGACCTTACCTGCCTCTATCTGCTCACGGATCGTCTTCTTCGAAAGCGGCTTTCCGTTTTCGTCCCGGCCCGTGAAATCTCTGCCGTCGTCATAACGGAGCATTCCCTCACCTGCCAGCTCCATCACTCGCTCAAGGGTCTTGTGGTAGAAGGTAATGGGCTTATCCTTTTTGGGATTGTAATAGGTAACGCAACCCGCCTGCAGGTGATGAAGACCCGCAATCGACTCCAGCAGCTCTCTTTGGCCGCTTCCCGCAATGCCTGCGATACCGAGGATCTCACCGCTATACGCGGAGAAGCTCACGTCGTCAAGCACGAGGTTTCCCTCGGCACCTTTCAGCGAAACGCCCGCCACGTCAAGACGAAGCTCGGGATTCACGGGCATAGGACGGTCGATATTCAGGGTGACCTTCTGGCCCACCATCATATCCGCAAGCTCTTTCTCGCTCGTTTCCGCGGTATTCACGGTCTTCACGTGCTCGCCTTTACGAAGCACGGTCACACGGTCGGAGATTGCCATAACCTCACCCAGCTTGTGAGTGATAATAATGACCGACTTGCCATCCTCGCGCATGGCGTTCAACACCATGAAAAGACGGTCGATCTCCTGCGGCGTCAAAACCGCGGTCGGCTCGTCCAAAATCAAAACATCGGCACCGCGGTAGAGCGCCTTAATGATCTCCACCGTCTGCTTTTCCGATACCGACATATCGTAAATTTTCTTGTCTAAATCTATATGGAATCCGTATTTTTCGCTCATCTCGCGAATACGGGTCTTTGCCAACTTCAAATCATATTTTCCGCCGTCATCCATACCGACAACGATATTCTCGGCGGCAGTAAAGATATCGATCAGCTTGAAATGCTGATGGATCATACCGATCTTATAACGAAAGGCATCCTTGGGAGAGCGAATGCTGGCCTCCTCACCGCGAATGAGGATGGTTCCCTCGTCCGGATAATAGATGCCTGCCAGCATATTCATCAGGGTGGTTTTTCCGCAACCGTTCTCACCGAGAACCGAAAGGATCTCACCCTCCTTAACGTCCATGGAAACGTTATTGTTCGCAACAACCTTCGTGCCAAAACGCTTGGTAATACCACGAAGCTCGATCACCGTTTGTTTTTCCACAAATTTTTCTCCTTCACATTCGGAAAATAAGAAAATAAAAACAGGGTATTTTATCGCATAAAGGGTTGTCGCAGGAAAACGACAACCCTTATGCATTCTTAAAGCCAATCCATTATTGTATGATTGGCAAGAAAGAAGAATTAGCCAACCTCAGTGATACCGTCGATACGGATATCGAAATAAGGAGCGGAACGGTCAGCGCTCTCGTCGAAGAAGGTAACGCCGTTCTCGGTTCTGATAACGTTGGTCTCGGGAACAAAGTCACCGGCATCGTCAACGTCAGCAAGATACTCGGTAAGAGCTACACCGCCAACGGTGAAGGTAGCGCAATCGAATACCTTAAGAGAACCGTCGTTCAGCTTAGCAGCAACCTCGTCAAGCTTTGCCTGAGTACCCTCGGCAGCAGCAGCACCGAGAGCGGTGATCTTAACGGCACCGTTAGCAAGCGTACCGGTCCAGTCATCTGCGATGTCCTCGCCGTTCATAACGCAATCAAGCATATACTCGTAGTAGGGAACCCAGTCAATTCTGGATGCGATCACGAAGGTGTTCTTACCGGTCTCACCGTTGTAAGCAACGTTGGGAATGTTTGCATTCTCGCAAGCGGTGGGAGCACCCATGGAGTCAGCGTGCTGAGAGATGAGCTTGCAGCCGGCAGCGATAAGAGCCTCTGCCGTGGTCTTCTCAGCGGTCTCGTCATACCAAGAACCGGTGTAACGAACCTCCATCGTTACGTTTGCAACAACGCTCTTAACGCCAAGGTAGAAGGAGGTGTAACCCGAAACAACCTCTGCGTAGGGATGTGCGCCAACATAACCGATCTTTGCGTTCTCATCCGAAACCTTGCCCTCGGCATCGCCGTAGAGCTCAACGAGCTTGAGACCTGCAGCAACACCTGCAAGGAATCTGCCCTGGTAGATGGATGCAAATGCGTTCTGGTAGTTTGCAAGGCCCTCGGTGTGTGCCTTGGTACCCGTTGCATGGCAGAACTGAACCTCAGGATATTCCTTTGCTGCCTGGATCATGTAAGCCTCATGACCGAAGGAGTCAGCAAAGATAACGTCATAGCCGGCCTCTGCAAAGTCAACTGCCTTATCATAGCACACGGTATCCTCGTCGATATCGGTGATGATGGTGTAGTCATCCTCGGTAAGACCCTTATTGGCGCAAGCCTGCTTGAATGCGTCGATAAAGTTCTTGTCGTAGGTGGAGCTATCACCGTGCAGACAGATCAGAGCGGCCTTGATGCCGTCGTCCTCCTGCTTGTCGCCGCATGCGCTCAGTGCAAAGGTAGCACCAACCAGCATGGCAACAACCAGAAGCATGGACAAAACTTTCTTGAACATTTGAATGTTCCTCCCAAAAAAAAATATTTATGCAGTGCAGTGCATACAAAATTCAGTGGCTCACGCGCGGAAGGTGAGCGAGGTGTCCGACATGGACTCGATAATGGCCAGTGACTCTACGCGAATCCCCTTGGCGCGCAGCTTATCGCCGCCGCCTTGAAAGCCCTTTTCAATGGCGATCGCACAGCCGACCAGGGAGGCCTTCGCCTGCTCCACAATGGAAAGCAGACCCTTAAGCGCTCCGCCGACCGCCAAAAAGTCATCGGCAATCAAAACCTTATCCTCGGGAGCAAGATACTCCTTACTGATAACGATATTGTTATCTTGATTGTGTGTATAGGAATGAACGAGCGCGGTGTAAATTTCACCGCTCACATTGGCAGTAGAATGCTTTTTGGCAAACGCCATCGGCACACCGAGACTGGCCGCGATCGCAAAGGCAAAGGCAATACCCGATGCCTCAATGGTGAGCACCTTGGTGATCTCCTGCCCCTTATAAAGGCGAGCCACCTCGTCTCCCATTTTCTGAAGGAATGCCACGTCGATCTGCTGGTTGAGGAAACTACCAACCTTAAGGATCTCTCCCGGCAAAACCACTCCTTCTTTCAGGATCTTTTGCTCCAATTCCTTCATAGACGCGCCTCCAAAACAAAAAATGACGGCAGAAACTCTCTGTCGCCAAAACTCAAAAACTCATTGCCAAGGGAGGCAACGCGTTTCTGCCAATAGTTGTGACTTTGGCGCCACAGTAGAAACATCCGGGCCATCTATCCGGACCTATATTGGTACAAAATTTTACAAAATTATTATATCACACGCACCAAAATAAGTCAAGAAATCCGTCACAAAAAAACGATTTTCGTCACATTGTATAAAAATAACATATTTTTTCTATAA
>CAJGDZ010000161.1 GCA_904502055.1 uncultured Clostridia bacterium
CATGGTCATACCCTCGGCGGCAAGCTGCTTCATAAGGTCAAGCACCTCACCGACCATTTCGGGGTCAAGCGCGCTCGTAGGCTCGTCGAAAAGCATGACCTCCGGATCCATTGCCAGCGCGCGTACGATGGCAATTCTCTGCTTCTGTCCACCCGAAAGCTGGCTGGGATAGGCGTCGGCCTTTTCCGAAAGTCCGACACGGGCAAGAAGCTCGTCGGCCTTGGCGTTTGCTTCCTCGGGGGTCTTGAGCTTGAGCTTGACGGGCGCGAAGGTGATGTTCTCCTTGACCGTCATATGCGGGAACAGATTGAAGTGCTGGAACACCATACCCATCTTCTGGCGGGCAAGGTCGATCTGAATGTAGTTCTCCATATAGATCTGCTTCATCAGCGCCTTGTAAGCGCGTCCCTCGTGCTTTTCGTTGAGAAGATCCTTTTGCTTGATCTCCGCGATGATGGCGTCACGAAGCTCGGCATCCGACATCGCCGGATTCTCTGCCTTTTTCTTTTCAAACATCTTGCCGTAAGTCAGAGAGGCCTCGATCACGTCAAAATGCAGATACGGGTCAACCGGTGTGATCAGCCTACCGTTTACCCAGATCTCGCCGTAGGTCGGCTTTTCCAGAAGATTAAGGCAACGAAGGAAGGTGGATTTACCGCCGCCCGACGGGCCGATGATGACCAGCTTTTCGCCCTTTTTGATGTTATAGCTTATGCCCTGAAGGATCATTTTTTTACCGTCAAAGGTCTTATACAGATTTTTAACGTCAATGATGGTATTGTTATCTGTCACTCTTAGCCAACCTCCTTTCCAGCTTCTTGAGCAGGTAGCTCAAGCCGTATACCAGCGCAAGGTAGACCAGCGCAATGGAAATGTACGGGAAATATACGTTCATCGTACGGGAAATGACACGCTCCGCCGCCTTGGTCAGGTCAATAACGCCAAGGAAGCCGATGATGGAGGTCTCCTTAAGAAGCGCAATAAACTCGTTACCGATCGCAGGAAGAACGTTCTTGATCGCCTGCGGGAAAACGATGCTCTTCATTGTGGTGATCGACGAAAGACCCAAGGAACGTCCCGCCTCGGTCTGTCCGATATCAACGGCGTTGATACCGCCACGCATGATCTCGGCAACGTACGCGCCCGAATTGAGGCCGAAGCCGATCATACCGACCAGCACAGCACGCGTCGACCAAGCGAAAATAATATTATAGGTAATCAGAAGCTGAACGACAACCGGGGTTCCTCGGATGACCGTAGTGTAGATCTCGCAGATCTTATCCAGGATACCAAGCTTGCCCGTCTGCTTATGAAACACGCGGATGATGGCCACGATCGCACCGATCGCCACACCGATCAGCGTTGCCACAAAGGCAATGCGAATGGTATTCCAAAAGCCGTTCAGAAACATTTTGTAACGGTCCTCGGCAATAAAGGTCTTGACAAAGCCGTTGATTATGTTCTCAAACATATGCAGTTCCTTTCAAACAAGTATCAGCGGGAGATCTTACGGTCTCCCGCTGGAAAAATCAAACTATGGAATTATGCGCCGACTTCCTTTGCCTTAGCGGAGTATTCCTCGACCCACTGGTCGATAGTTCCGCTTGCCATAAGGTCGCCAAGAACCTTGTTGATGGCCTCAAGAAGCTCGGTGTTGCCCTTCTGTACGCAAATGCCGTACTCCTCAACCTCAGCGGCGGGAGTTCCGTCTGCCTTAACAAGCGGGAATGCCTTAAGAGAGCTGTCGTTAGCAACGATGAGCTGAGCGGTCAGCTTGTCGGTAACAACGGCGGTCTGCTTGTTCATCGAAGCAGCAGCTACTGCGGGAGAGGTGTAAGGAATGATCTCAGCGGCGCCAAGCGTGCCGTCAGCGATGAGGTCAGCGATCAGCATATCCGAGGTGGTACCGTTCTGGATACCGATCTTCTTATCCTTGAGATCGTCAAGGGTCTTGATCGTCTCGTCAGCGACAGGAACGATCACGTACTGCTCGGTGGAGGAGTAAGGGATCGAGAAGTCAACCTGCTCAGCTCTGTCGGGACGGATGGTGATGCCGGCGGCACCAACGTCTGCCTTACCATTCTGAACGGAGGTGCAGATGGTGTCAAATGCAACGTCGGTAACAACAAGCTCCTTGCCAAGCTCTTCGGCAACGGCCTTCATGATGGCAATGTCTACGCCAACGATCTCGTTGTTGTAGATGAACTCATAGGGAGCAAAGCCTGCCTCGGTGTAAACCGTAAGCGTATTGTCATTCTTTTTGCCGCAGCCTACGAAGCAAACGGCGGTGGCAAGCATCATAACGACCAAAATCAAAGACAAAATTTTTTTCATGGTAGTGTTTCCTTTCTGTAATAAAACATTTGATTTTTGTGTTCTGTCTTTCAACACGCGTATTATAGCGCAAAAATATGCACTTGTCAATAGGTTTTTGAAAAAAAGTTGAATAAAAACCCGAAAAATTTTAGTTTTTTCGGGTTTTTGTGAATGAATATTCATTTTTCGCTGCATAAAAGCAGTTTTTTGAGGTATTGGCCGGTATACGAGCCCTCGGTAGCGGCCACCTCCTCGGGAGTTCCCTTGGCAATCAGCCGGCCGCCCTTGTCTCCCCCCTCGGGGCCGAGATCCAAAATATAGTCGGCACACTTAATGACGTCCAGGTTATGCTCGATGACAAGCACGGTGTTGCCCGCATCGCAAAGCTGCTGAAGCACCGACAGAAGATGTGCCACGTCCGCGGTATGCAGACCCGTGGTGGGCTCGTCCAGAATATACACCGTCTTACCCGTGCTTCGGCGTGCCAGCTCGGTGGCCAGCTTGACGCGCTGAGCCTCGCCGCCCGAAAGCTCGGTGGAGGACTGTCCGATCTTGATATAGCCAAGTCCGACGTCGCAAAGCGTCTGAAGCTTGTTGCGAATGCGCGGCAGACCGTCGAAGAAGGAAAGGCCCTCCTCTGCCGTCATCTCCAGCACGTCGTAAATGTTCTTTCCTTTATATTGTACCTCCAGCGTGTCGGCGTTATAGCGTCTTCCCTTGCAGACGTCACACTTGACGTAAACGTCGGGCAGGAAGTGCATTTCAATCTTTTTCACGCCGTCACCCTCACAGGCCTCACAGCGCCCGCCCTTGACGTTAAAGGAAAAGCGCCCACCCGTATAGCCGTGACGACGGGCATCGGGCGTTTTGGCAAAAAGGTCACGTATCTCACCAAACAGTCCCGTATAGGTGGCAGGATTGGAGCGCGGCGTGCGCCCAATGGGGCTTTGGTCAATATCAATCACCTTGTCAAGATGCTCTGCCCCCTCCACGCGGTCGTGCTTGCCTGGGTATGCCGCGGCGCGGTTTAATTTATGCGCAAGGTAGGGATAAAGAATACCGTTGACAAGCGAGGATTTACCCGACCCCGACACGCCCGTAACAAGGGCAAGCGTGCCAAGCGGAATTTCCACGTCAACGCCCTTTAAATTGTTGTGACGTGCGCCAATCACACGGAGAAAATGGCCGTTACCCACACGGCGCACAGAGGGTACGGGAATGGTGCGTCTGCCCGAAAGGTAGGCACCTGTGATGGAATTTTCGCATTTTTTGATGTCGTCAGGCGTACCGACGGCAACAATCTCGCCGCCGTGAATACCTGCACCCGGGCCAACGTCCACGATATAGTCGGCGGCTTCCATCGTTTCCTCGTCGTGCTCCACGACAAGCACGCTGTTGCCAAGGTCACGCAGGCGGGAAAGCGTATTGATAAGCTTGACGTTATCACG
>CAJGDZ010000162.1 GCA_904502055.1 uncultured Clostridia bacterium
ATCCCCGACAGACGGCGCGCCATCGAATTTGCCATTCGCGAGGCGCACGCAGGAGACATGATCCTGCTGGCCGGCAAGGGGCATGAGGAGTATGAGATTGACCGAAGCGGTAAGCGCTTCTTTTCGGAAAAACAGATCGTCGCACAAGCGGCAGGAAAATATCGATCGGAAAGGGAAAAATTGTAAGATGAAGATCAGGGTAGGAACGGGAAGCATAAGAATGGAGGAGCTTGCCGAGCTTTGCGAGGGGGTGCTTTGCGCCAATTTTGACGCGGAGGCGGCGGCGTTTTCCTACGTTTGCACCGACTCGCGCGAGGCCGATGCCGATACGCTGTTCGTGGTGATGAAGGGCGAGAAGGTTGACGGACACGATTATATGGTGAGCGCCGCCAAAAACGGTTGTCGCGCTTTTCTTTGCCAGCGGATTCCCGGGGAGTTGATCGAAAGCGAGTTGGATTTTGCCGTGGTCACGTGCGAAAATTCCATTGAGGCGCTTGGCCGATTTGTCCGTACCTACAACGAATTTCGCGGTAAGCAGACGGTGGCCGTCACGGGCAGTGTGGGAAAAACCACCACAAAGGAAATGATCGCGGCGGTGCTCTCGCGCAGCTTTGGCGTTTGCAAAACGCACGCCAATCATAACAGCACCATCGGTATGCCGATGAGCCTTCTTTCGCTACAGGACTCCGACGAGATGATGGTGGCGGAGATGGGGACCGACGATTTCGGGCAGATTTCGTTTATGTCGAAAATTGCCTGTCCGCACATTGCGTGCATCACCAACATCGGCTCGTCGCACCTGGAGGTGTTTCGCAGCCGTGAAAACATCAGCCGCGCAAAGCTTGAGATTGCTGACGGACTTCGCCCGGGCGGTGTTCTTATCCTGAACGGCGATGAGCCGCTCCTTGGCTCCGTCCATCAAAAAAATGTCAAAACGATCTATGTGGCGCTTCGCAATCCGGAGGCGGATTACCGTGCGGTCAACATTCGCTATGGCGAGGGGGAGACGCTTTTTGACCTTGTACGCGGTGGCGAGACGATTTGCGATATTCGACTTGCCGTGCTCGGCGAGCCTTACGTGTGGGCGGCTCTGTTTGCTATTGCCACAGCCGAGCTTGTCGGTATGGATATGGATACGGTAAGATGCGGACTTCTTGGTTTTGAAAAGGCAGAAATGCGGCAAAATATCTACGACCACCACGGCGTGACGGTCATTGAGGATTGCTACAATGCCGCGCCCGAATCCATGCGCGCGGCGGCGGATGTGCTGAAGATGCTTGCCGAAAAGAGGGCGGGCGCACGAACGGTGGCACTTCTCGGAGATATGCGCGAGCTGGGCGAGAACAGCGTGGAATACCACACAGGTGTGGGGCGCTATTTCTTTTCGTGCGGATTGGATCGATTGATTTGTGTGGGTGAGCTTGCCAAGGACATTGCCCTTGGAGCACTTGACGCCGGTATGGCAAGCGAGGCAATAACGGTCTGCTTGGATAAGGACGAGACCGACAAGATCGCGGAGGCGGTTTCGGGTATGCTTGGCGCGGGCGACATCCTCCTGGTCAAAGCCAGCCGTGCGATCGGCGCGGAACGAATTTTGGAAAAAATAAAGCGAACGATATAAGGAAAGGGAACGGGGCGTATGAAAACCGGAATGTTGATTGAATTTTTGGCGGTGACCGCGTGTAGCTTTGGGCTTACGGTGCTGCTCTCGCACTTTGTGATCCCGATCCTGAAGAGTAAAAAAATGGGACAGAAAATCCTGGAGATCGGCCCGCGTTGGCACAAGTCCAAGGAGGGCACGCCGACGATGGGCGGCATCTGCTTTATTGCGGCCATTCTCCTTTGCGTGGGTGTGGCGCTGATCGTGGATGCGAGCGAGATCAAGCGTATTCTGCTTGTGATGATCCTGGCGCTTTCCAACGGTCTCATCGGTCTTGTCGATGACAGAGCCAAGCTGATGAAAAAGCAAAATGAGGGGCTTCTTGCCTGGCAGAAATATCTGCTTCAGCTTTTGGCGGCAGGACTTTTCCTCTTGCTTCAAAGCCTTTTCGGCCTTGCCACGACCGCGCTTGCCTTGCCGTATACCGATCTTGAGCTTGAGCTTGGCATCGGCTACTACGTGATCGCACTTCTCTTGATCACGGGAGTGGTAAACAGCGTAAATCTGACCGACGGCATCGACGGTCTTGCTTCCACGGTATCGCTTGTGGTGGCAGGATTTTTCGCGGTGGCGGCCTTTGCGTTTGGGGCGCGTGAGATAAGCCTTCTTTCGGCGGCACTCGTTGGCGGTCTTATCGGATTTTTGGTATACAATTTCCACCCTGCGCGCGTATTTATGGGCGACACGGGCTCGCTGTTTTTGGGCGGATTTCTGTCGGGACTTGCCTTTGCGCTTGGCGAGCCGCTGCTCATCCTTGTCTGCGGACTTATGTTTGTGGTAGAAGCGGCATCGGTGATCCTTCAGGTCTCGGTTTTCAAGCTTTCGGGGCGCAAAAAGAGACTGTTTAAGATGGCGCCCATCCATCATCATTTCGAGCAATGCGGCTGGAACGAGTACAAGATCGTGGCGGTGTTTGGCGCGGTCACGCTCGCCTGCTGTGTACTCGCGTGGTTCGGAATATAACGCGGAGGTGAATCTTGGCCTTGCATCGGATACGCTTTAAAAAAGTATCGGATGTAAAAAACGCGCTCACGCACACGGGGGCAGGGCGCATTGACGTTGAATTTTTGATCCTTTGTCTTTTGCTGGTTCTTTTCGGCGCAGTGATGAACTATAGCGCAAGCTCGGTGTATGCCCGTCAGCTTTACGGAAGCTCGACCTATTTTCTCGTTCGATACGCTTTGTTCGCGCTTTTGAGCATAGCGGCAACCGTGCCCTTCGTGCTATACGGCACAAGGAATTTCTGGCATACGTTTGCGCGCGGCATTTATTTTGTGGCGATCGGTATGCTTCTTTTGGTGCTGGTGATCGGAACCGTTGGCGGCGGCGCACAGCGTTGGCTTCGCCTGGGCCCCATCACGATCCAGCCCTCGGAGGTGGCAAAGCTGGCGCTTGTGATGATGTTGGCTCGCTTTTTGGCAGACAACGAAAAAACCGTCACCTCGACGGGCAAGGGCAATTTTATCTACGGTGTTTTGCTGCCGGGCGGACTGATCGGCGCGATCGGAGCTCTTGTGGCACTCGAAAAGCACATTTCAGGCTTGATGATCCTGGGGATGATCGGTATTGCGGTGATGTTCCTGGGCGGAACGAGGCTGAAGTGGATCCTTTTGATCGCGGGTGCCGTGGCTCTGGCAGGAAGCGGACTCATCCTGGTTTCCGAGTACGCGCAAGCACGCGTCAATACCTGGATTCACATTGACACGGTCGACCCTTTGGGCGAAGCGTGGCAGACGCTTCAGGGGCTTTACGCCATAGGATCGGGCGGCATTTTCGGACTGGGATTGCTTGCCAGCCGACAAAAGTTTGGCTACGTCTCCCAGCCGCAAAACGATTTTGTGTTTACTGTGCTCTGCGAGGAGCTTGGCCTGCTTGGCGCGGCGGCGGTGATCTTACTGTTTAGCCTGCTGGTGATCCGCGGCTTTCGGATCGCAATGCGACAGGCGGATCGTTTTTCGTCGCTTGTAATATACGGGCTTGTTTTCAAGGTGGCGATCCAAACGGTTCTTAATCTTGCGGTCGTGACCAATTCGATGCCCAATACCGGCATCTCACTCCCATTTTTCAGCTCGGGC
>CAJGDZ010000163.1 GCA_904502055.1 uncultured Clostridia bacterium
AAATCAAAATTTGAAACAAAAAAAGAGAGACCTCATTGGAGGTCTCTCCGATTTTGTTTTTGAAATTACTTAGCGTAATCGACGGCGCGGCTTTCGCGGATGATATTGATCTTGATCTGGCCGGGGTACTTGACCTCTTCCTTGATCTTCTTTGCCATATCGTGTGCGATGATCTTCATTCCGTCGTCGTTTACGTCCTCGGGCTTGACCATTACGCGGATCTCGCGACCTGCCTGAATGGCGTAAGCCTTTTCAACGCCGTCAAAGCTCTTGGCGATCTCCTCCAGCTTTTCCAGACGCTTGATGTAATTTTCAAGATCCTCACGGCGTGCGCCGGGTCTTGCCGCCGAAATGGCGTCAGCCGCCTGAACGATGATGGCAATCACGCTCTTGGCCTCCACGTCGCCGTGGTGTGCCTCGATGGCGTGAACCACCTCGCGGCTCTCGCGATACTTCTTCGCGACGTTTACGCCGATCTGCACGTGCGAGCCCTCCACGTCGTGCGGAAATGCCTTTCCGATGTCGTGAAGCAAGCCGGCACGTCTGGCCACGGTGCTGTCCTCACCAAGCTCATCGGCGAGCATGCCCGCAATAAAGGCAACCTCGATCGAGTGCTTGAGGACGTTCTGTCCGTAGCTGGTGCGGTAACGGAGTCTGCCGAGCAGTCTGACCAGCTCGGGATTGAGGCCGTGAATGCCCACCTCAAAGGTTGCTCTCTCACCGGCCTGCTTAATGGCAGTCTCCACTTCCTTGGTGGACTTCTCCACCGTTTCCTCAATACGCGTCGGGTGAATACGACCGTCCGCAATCAGCTTCTCCAGCGACAGGCGCGCGATCTCGCGGCGCACCGGATCAAAGCCCGAAAGCGTGATGGCCTCCGGCGTATCGTCGATGATAAGCTCTACGCCCGTAAGCGTTTCCAGCTTCTGAATGTTTCGACCCTCACGGCCGATGATGCGACCCTTCATATCCTCACTGGGGATCTGAACGACCGAAATGGTGGTCTCAGCCACGTGGTCGGCGGCGCATCTCTGGATGGCAAGCGCAATGTAGTTCTTTGCCTTCTCGTCGGCGTCCTCCTTGAACTGCGCCTCCAGCTCGTCCATACGCTGGGCGATCTCGTGCGTCATCTCGGACTCGACCTGCTGCATCAGCTCCGCTCTGGCGTCCTCGGCGGAAATACCCGCGATCTGCTCCAGGCGCTTTTTCTGCTGCTCAAGCACGCCCGCGATCTCTTCCTTAACAACGTCGGCCTCCTTCAGCTTTTTCTCCAGCGTCTCGTTCTTTCGGTCAAGCGCATCGGCCTTCTTGTCAATGTTGTCTTCCTTCTGGGTCAATCGTCTCTCGGTTCTGGTGATCTCGTTGCGACGCTCCTTGAGCTCGTGCTCCGCCTCGTTTCTCTGGCGAAGGATCTCTTCCTTGGCTTCCAGCAGCGTTTCCTTTTTCTTGGTCTCCGCCGCCTTGGCCGCCTCCTCAAGCAGGCGCTTGGCTTCACGCTCTGCAGAACCGATCTTACTTTCAGCAAACTTCTTTCTCAGCGCTCTGCCCACCAAAATTCCCACCAAAAGGCCGAGAACCAGCGCGGCGACGCCGAGAATAATCGTTTCCATACTCATCTCTGGCATAGTAACACCTCCTTCTTCTGTGTTCTTTCATCCATTTTAAATTTTTGTATTATATCATTCTCACGAAGCAAAACTACGTAATATTATGATTATACATCATCTATTTTACACTTTTTTTGTGCTTTTGTCAAGGGCAGGCTTTCCCTTTTTCACAATAAAATCAAAAAATTCTTGCGTAATATGGAAATTTATGATAAAATAAAAACAATGTGGTAAATATATTTTGATTTGTCGGTGATTTTACATGAGGCGTTGCCCCGCGCATTCCCCTAAAGCCAAATGCAATTTACAATTCTGCCGAAAGGAGGGCGAGAAATGAATGCCATAGATCTTCCCATCGCGGTGCTGGATTCCGGTGTGGGCGGCATCAGCGTTCTGCGCGAGCTTACGCGCTTGATGCCAAAGGAGCATTTTCTGTATTTCGGTGACTCCCAAAACGCCCCCTACGGCGAAAAATCGCCCGAGGAGGTGCTGGCCATCACGCGCAGCAACCTCAAAATGTTGCTTGCGCGCGGCATCAAGGCCTTGGTGCTGGCCTGCAACACCGCCACCGGCGCGGCGGCGCGTATCCTACGCGAGGAGTACCCCGACCTCATTCTCGTCGGCATTGAGCCGGCCATCAAGCCCGCCTCGCTTGTCGGCGATCATCCGCGCGTGCTGGTTATGGCCACGCCGCTGACGCTCCGCCAGGAAAAATTCTGTACGCTGATGGATCGCTTCAGCGAGACCTCCGAGATCCTGCCCGTCCCCTGCGCGGGACTTGTGGAGCTGATCGAGGACGGTGAGCTGGAGGGCAACCGCCTCGACAATTATCTGGAGAAACTGTTTTTCCCCCACAAAGATACAAAAATCGACGCCGTCGTGCTCGGTTGCACCCACTATCCGCACATAAAGGAGCAAATCGCAAAGCATCTGCCCCACGAGGTCAAGATCCTGGACGGCGGTGATGGCACCGCCAGAGAGACCCGTCGACGCCTTTCGGCAGCCGGTCTGCTCCGCACCGAGGGCGAAGGTCATATCGAAATCCTCAACTCCTCCCCCGACCCCTCCCGCATCGACCTCTCATGGAAATTGTTAAATCGATAAATTGAAGTTTATCGGTGTGTTTTGTCTGTAAAGGAGAACGGGTCGCTTTTGAAAAAGCTCCGCAAAACTTTTCCCTACAGGCAAAACGGCTACGCTTGATACGGAGCCCGAACGATAACGCGAAAACAACGTATGATTCGATATCCGAGTCATTTTGAGACCTTCTCACGCGTGAGAAGGTCTCAGGCGCGCGAGGTCTGCAAGCCGAAAAGAGAGCGAGATCTCTTTGTCGGATTGCCGACCTTGCGCTGACGGAAAGCCGCCGTGGCGGCTTCCCGTCTAAAATGACGTGAAGTTTGTGCAGACCCGTTCAGTTAAAGTTTTTGCGGAGCTTTTTTCAAAAAGCGACCGTATCCCCAGCAGACTAAACCTCACCGATAAATCAAAATTTGAAATAAAAAGGAAGTCAAAGGTTATATGAATCAATACATTCCATCCCCGGACACCCGGCGCGCGCGGCGCATAGCCACGGCACTTTTTGTGGCGTCGATGCTGCTGTTTGCCGTCTCGGGCATCCGCACGCTTCCCTATCGCTCGGTGCCGCAGCTTTTATCCTTTGCGCTTTTGACCGCCGCCATTCTGGTCTGCGTACGCTACCTTTTCCGCGGCTATTGCTACCGCGTAACGGAAAGCGAGGACGGGCCCGAGCTTGCGGTGCTTGAACAGTCGCGCAAGGGCTCCGTGGTCGTTTGCCGCCTCTCAATGGCGGCTCTGCTCGCGGTCGAGCCCTGGACACCCGAGCTCGCAAAGCAAAAACGCGCACAAAAGAACCTCAAAATTTACAATTACTGCGTGGATATTCAGCCCACAAATGCTTACCTGCTCTCCTTCGCGGACAGCACCTACTCCCCAAGCGATACCCCCATTTGCCTGACAATCCAATGCGACGATGCCTTCCGCACCACCCTCGAATCCTTTTTGCAAAACTCGTAAATTGAAGTTTTTCGGTCTGTTTTTGCTTGCAAAGGAGAACGGGTCGCTTTTGAAAAAGCTCCGCAAAACTTTTCCCTACA
>CAJGDZ010000164.1 GCA_904502055.1 uncultured Clostridia bacterium
CCCTCAGTCGCCTACTCGGCGCCAGCTCCCTCCCGGAGGGAGCCTTTCATCCGATAATGTTCGTGCAAGCATAGCCATTCAAACACACCGACAAATCAAAATTTGATATCACGCCAGTTCCTTTTTACCGGTATAGAGCTCATAGTAGCGGCCGCCGAGAGCGAGCAGCTCCTCGTGCGTACCCCTCTCGATGATCTCGCCTTGCTCGAGCACCATAATGGCGTCGGCGTTACGCACGGTAGAAAGGCGGTGTGCGATAACAAAGGTAGTGCGGTTGTTCATCAGGCGGTCCATACCGCGCTCAATGTGCCGCTCGGTACGCGTATCGACCGAGCTGGTTGCCTCGTCCAGCACCAGAATGGGGGCCTGCGAGAGCGAAGCGCGCGCGATGTTGAGCAGCTGCCGCTGTCCTTGCGACAGATTGGCGCCGTCGCCCTCCAGCATCGTGTCATATCCATTTTCCAGACGCATAATAAAGCTGTGCGCAGAAGCGGTTTTGGCCGCTTCGATCACCTCCTCATCACTTGCATCCAAACGGCCGTAGCGGATATTCTCTCTGACCGTGCCGGTAAAGAGGTGGGTATCCTGAAGCACTGTGGCGATGTTTTTCCTAAGCTCCTTTAAGCGGTAGCTCTTAATGTCTCGGCCGTCGATGGTGATCTGCCCCGACTGAATGTCATAAAAACGACTTAAGAGATTGGTAACCGTGGTCTTTCCCGCACCTGTCGAGCCGACAAAGGCAATTTTTTGCCCCGCGTGCGCGTAAAGCGACAGATTTTTCAGCACCGTCTTTTCGGGCACGTAGCCAAAGGTGACGTCCTTCAGCACGATCTCGCCGCGAAGCCCCAGCGTACTTGCCGGGTCCTTTACGTCAGCGGGCTCGGGCTCGCGATCCATCAGCGAAAAGACGCGCTCCGCGCCCGCGAGCGCCGAGAAAATGGTGCTCATCTGATGAGAGATCATATCGATGGGACGCGCAAACTGGCGCGAATAGTTGACGAAGACCGCAAGTCCGCCGGGGTCAAAGTGACCGCCAAGGCAAAGAAGACCGCCCACGCCCGCCGTTACGGCGTAGTTGATCTGGCTGGTGTTACCGAGTATGGGTCCCATAATACCGCCGTAAAACTGCGCGCGAAGCTGCTTTTCGCGCATATCGCCGTTGAGAAACATAAACTCTTCCACGCTGATCTGCTCGTGGTTAAAGACCTTGATGACCTTCTGCCCCGAGACCGACTCCTCAATGTAGCCGCCAAGCGCACCGAGCGCCGCCTGCTGACCGACGTAATAGGTGCGTGCGCGCTTGCTGATCATAGCGCCCAGGCGAATAAACAGCGGCACGAACACGATTGTGATCAGCGTCAGCCAGATGTTTGTGGTCACCATCATCACAAAGGTACCCACAAGCGAGATCACGCCCGAGATCAAGCTCACCACGGTGTTATTGAGCATCATATCGATGTTGTCGATGTCGTTGGTAAAGCGGCTCATGATCTCGCCGTTGCTGTCCCCGTCAAACACCGAGACGGGAAGCTCCTGCACGCGGGCAAACAGGTCGCCGCGCAAGCGCTCGGTCGCCCCAAGCGAGATCGAAAGCATCAGCCGCGCCTGCGCGTAAGAGGAAATGACGCCAATGAGATACACCGCGCCGACCACCGTCAGCACCGCCGCCAAATACGCCATCGGCGAGTCAAAGCTCATACCAAGGACTTCCGTTTTCCCCA
This sequence comes from uncultured Clostridia bacterium, assembly GCA_904502055.1. GTDB lineage: Bacteria > Bacillota > Clostridia > Oscillospirales > CAG-272 > RGIG8775. Next base: position 1,722 of record CAJGDZ010000164.1, read on the forward strand.
CGCCCACAAGGGCGTTGAGGATGGGGCGCAGAATGTACGCGCCCATCAGCGCCGACGCGGTGTTCAAAAGCATACATACCAGCACCAGCACAAGACGGAATTTATAGGGCGAGAGGTAAGAAAACAAGCGCTTCATCGTAGTCCGCGTGTTTTTGGGCTTGCCTCCTTGCTTACCGCGAGGACCCATAGGGCCGCGAGGGCCGTGGATGGGCATACCGCGCTTGCCCTCGGGCACCTTGCCGTTATACTGCTTTTGCAGCTCCTCAAGCGTTCTGGCCGCCATGCTCATCCACCCCCTTTCGCTCGGTCTGGGATTCGTAGATTTCCTTATATTCGGTGTTGGTCGCCAAAAGCTCCTCGTGTGTGCCCACACCGGTAATGCGTCCCTCGTTCATCACCACGATCTTGTCGGCATCCTTTACCGAGCCGATGCGCTGGGCGATAAGGATCTTGGTCGTGCCCGCAAGCTCACGCGCAAACGCCTCGCGGATGCGCTTTTCGGTCGCGGTATCCACCGCACTTGTCGAATCGTCCAGAATCAGAATTTTTGGCTTTTTGAGAAGCGCACGCGCAATGCAAAGCCGCTGCTTCTGTCCGCCCGACACGTTGGTTCCTCCCTGCCCCAGCATGGACTCGTAGCCATCGGGGAAGCTCGTCACAAAGCCGTCAGCCTGTGCGGCCTCGGCGGCGGCGCGAAGAGTCGCCTCATCGGCGTTGGGGTTGCCAAAACGGAGATTGTGCCGAATGGTTCCCGAGAACAGAAGATTTTTCTGAAGGACCATACCCACGCCCTCGCGCAGGTTGTGAAGCGTGTAGTCCTTTACGTTCACACCGTCCACCAGCACCTCGCCCTCGTCAGCATCGTACAGACGGGCGATCAGCGACACCAGCGTGGTCTTGCCGCAGCCCGTCGAGCCGATGATGCCCACCGTCTCGCCGGCTTCGATCTTAAGATTTACACAGTCCAGCACCTTGCCGTCGCTGTTTTTATAATAGCGGAAGGAAACGCCCCGAAACTCCACGCTTCCCCTCGTCACCTCGCGCGTGCGGTCGGCACACTCGCTATCGGCCACGTCCACCTTTTCGTCAAGCACCTGGGCAATTCGCTTGCCCGATGCCATCGCACGCGAAAAGACCACAAACAGCATGGTCACCATCATCAGGGAGCTCAGGATCTGCGTAATATAGGTAACAAACGCCGTAAGATCGCCCGCCGACATGCGTCCCTCGTAGAGCATCTCGCCGCCAAGGCGATATACCGCAATGGCGGTAGCGTTCATGATCAGTGTCATCACGGGCGACATCAGGATCATGATCTTCATCGCGCCCTCGCTGCTCTTTTTTAGATTCCGATTGGCAATTCCGAATTTCTCCTTTTCGTGCTCCTCGCGCACAAAGGACTTGACCACGCGCACACCCGTGAGATTTTCGCCCACCACCGAGTTGAGCGCGTCGATCTTGGTCTGCATTCTCGAAAAGCGCGGAAAGCCGCAAAAAATGATAAACCCAATCACCAAAAGCATCAGCGGCACCGAGACCGCCAGCACCACCGAAAGCTCGGGATTGAGCGTGATCGCCATGATCAGCGCGCCCACCATAATGCCGGGCGCACGGAAAAACATACGAAGCATCATATTGACAAAGTTCTGAAGCTGCATCACGTCATTGGTCAGACGCGTGATCAGCGATCCGGTGCTGAACTTGTCAATGTTGGCAAACGAAAAGCTTTGGATCTTGCGGTAAATTTCGCCGCGCAGATCGGCCGCGAAATTGACCGAGGCCTTGGCGCCGAAATACGCGCCGCCCACGCCGCCGATCATCATCAGAACCGCCGTGAGGATCATGCCCACCATAATGGCGGCAATAAAGCCATTGTTGCCGCAAAGATCATACAGCGCACGAATGATCGCGGGCACGGCGGTCTTGGATTCGCCCGAATATACACCAAAATCGATGATATAGGACAAAAGCTTTGGCATCATAACC
>CAJGDZ010000165.1 GCA_904502055.1 uncultured Clostridia bacterium
GGAAAGCCGCAAGGCTTCCCGTCAGCGCAAGGTCGGCAATCCGACAAAGAGAGCAAGCTCTCTTTTCGGCTTGCAGACCTCGCGCGCCCGAGACCTTCTCACGCGTGAGAAGGTCTCAAAATGACTCGGACATCGAAACACACGTTGTTATCGCGTTATCGTTCGTTTGGTGCAAAAGGCAAACCCATTTTGCTCTGTGCAAAAGTTTCGTCCACCTTTTTAAAGGTGGCGGGGTTTGGGGCAGAGCCCCACGTCCCTCCCCTACAAACTTCAATTTAGAGTAAAGAAAGGTATCGGGATGAGATATCGGTATTTTGTAAAAGGGATGGTATGTGCGGCGTGCGTTGCGCACGTAGAGCGTGCTGTTCGGAAATGCGGATTTTCGGATGTCAGTGTCAACTTGCTGACGGGAACGGTGGTTTTTGACTCGTCCTTATCCGAAAATGAGGTGCGCGAGACGCTGGCGCGTGCTCTCAGAGCCGCCGGCTACGACCTTTTGGTTGACCGCAAGCAGCAGGACACGGACGGGGAGTACCGCAAAAATAAGAAAAAGCTGACCGTGTCGCTGGTGCTCAGCGCCCTTTTGATGGCGGTGGCGATGGGACATATGGTGGGAATTCCCGAGGGTGAGGGGCGGTTTTATCCGATTTTGATGGCGCTTTTGCAGCTGGCACTGACGGTGCCGGTTGTGGTGCTCAATTTCAAATACTTCCGCGGCGGCTTTTCGGCACTTTTTGCGCTCAGTCCCAATATGGATTCGCTGATCGCACTCGGCGCGGGTGCATCGCTTCTTTACAGCTTTTACGGCGTGGGCGCGATTCTGCTTGGCGTGTCACCGATGGCGCATTTGCACGATCTGTATTTTGACTCAGCGGCCATGATCCTGACGCTTGTGTCACTTGGCAAGCTTTTGGAGAGCCGCGCCAAAAAGCACACGGGCGACGCCATGCGCTCGCTCTCGGAGCTGATCCCCAAGGAAGCCACGGTTCTGGTGGGGAATGAAAGAATTAAAAAGCCTGTTTCTGACCTTTTGGTGGGAGATTTGGTTGTAATTTGTGCGGGAGAAGCCATCCCGGTGGATGGCGAGGTGGTGGACGGCTTTGGCTCGGCCGACGAGGCCAACCTCACGGGTGAGAGTATGCCCGTGGACAAGGGTGTGGGTGCCTCGGTGTTTGCCTCTACCCTTCTTCGCGACGGATTTTTGACCGTGCGCGTTACCAAAATGAGTGAGGACAGCTCCATCCGCCGCATTCTGACGCTTTTGGAAAACGCGTCGGCGGGCAAGGCCAAGATCTCGCGCTTTGCCGATAAGGTGGCGGCGGTCTTTGTGCCTGTGGTGATGGGCATTTCGCTTGTTACCTTTGCCGTATGGATGATCGCCACCGGTAATTTCGGTGCGGCCATTCGCCCGGCGGTTTCGGTGCTGGTCATTTCCTGCCCCTGCGCGCTGGGACTGGCCACACCCACGGCCATTACGGTGGGCACAGGTCTTGGTGCCACGCGCGGCATTCTCATCCGTAACGCGGCGGCGCTGGAAAGAATGGGGCTTGTCAAATACGTTGTTTTTGATAAGACCGGCACGGTCACCTTCGGTAAGCCCGAGGTAAGGGAGACTGAGGCTGTGGACGGCAGCTTGCTGGCGGCGGCGTATTCGCTGGAGCGCAATTCCTCGCATCCGCTGGCGCACGCCATTTGCCTGTACGCCGAGGAAAAAGGAACGTCACCCCTTGAGGTCGAGGACTTTACAAGCGAGGTGGGCAGGGGCGTTTGCGGTCGCATCGGCGGCTTAGAATATTATGTGGGAAAGCGCGAATATCTCACCGAAAACGGCTTTTCGGTGGACAATACGGCAAGCGGCACACAGGTGCTTGTGGGCGAAAGGTCAAGCGGCAGAGTGGGCGTTTTTCACCTGTCCGACCGCATAAAGCCCGACAGCCGCGCGGCCATGGAGGCGCTTTTATCGCGCGGCATCACGCCCGTAATGCTGACGGGAGACAATGAAAGCGCGGCCGCCGAGGTTGCAGAGCGCGTGGGGATTTCGGAATACCGCGCCTCGCTTTTGCCGAGTGACAAGGAGCGCATGCTTTCGGAATATAAGAAAAAAGGCGTCACTGCAATGGTGGGTGACGGTGTTAACGATGCCCCCGCGCTGATGGCCGCGGATATCGGTGTGGCGGTGGGTGCCGGCACCGAGGTCGCTATCGACAGCGCCGACGTCATTCTGACCAAAAACACCGTGGGTGAGGTGATCTCGGCCATCGACATCAGCCGCGCCACGCTTCGCGTTATCAAGCAAAATCTGTTTTGGGCACTGCTTTACAACAGCATCGGCATTCCCGTGGCGGCAGGTGTGCTGTACCCCGCCCTCGGACTTGTTCTGAACCCCATGCTGGGGGCGGCGGCCATGAGTCTCTCGTCGGTCTGTGTGGTAAGCAATTCGCTGCGGCTTCGCCGCTTGAAGCTAAATCAAAAGCAAACAAAAAAGGAGAAAAAACAAATGGACAAGCGGTTTGAAATTTTGGTTGAGGGTATGATGTGCATGCATTGCGCGGCTCGCGTGAGGGGTGTGCTGGAGGGACTTGGCGCCAAGGACGTTGAGATTCTTCTGGATGAGAAAAAGGCGGTCTTTACCGCGCCCGAGAGCTTTGACCGCGCCGCCGCCGTGGGGGCCATCACCGCCGCCGGCTATAAGGCAGAATAATGGCAAAGAAGATCTACGAGCACAATTTTACGCTGCCGCTTGTGGTGGCGCTGGTGGTTCTGGGCATTCTTTTGGGCGTGTATTTCGGTATGGACGGCGAAAAGAAGCCGCCAAAGGAGACCACCACCGAGCCCCCTGAGAGCACGACTGAGCCAAAAATGGAGGAGCAGCCTATGCCATCCGTAAGCTTCAAAAGCGATCTTTCGGCGTATGAGGATGCCATGACCGCGTCGGGCGAGGAATATCTTGTTCTGGTCAACAAAAGCACGCTTCTTCCCTCCTCCCATAAGCCGAAAAGTCTTGTGGCGGTAAAGGATGCAAAGAAGGAGATCGAGCTGGAGGCCACGGCCGCCCGCGCGCTTGAGGCTATGTTTATCGAAATGCGCGCTGAGGGCTTTTCGGACGTATTCGTGACCAGCGCCTATCGGTCGTACGACTACCAGGTGTGGCTGTTTAACTACTACATCGGGGAGGAAAAGGCGGCCGACCCGACGCTCAGCGACGCAAAGGCGCGTGAAAGGGTGCTCCGCTATTCGGCGGCGCCCGGCACCAGCGAGCATCAGAGCGGCCTTTGCGTGGACCTGATGACAAGCGGTATGCGCGAGCTTGACGAGAGCTTCGCCAATTACCCGGTGTTCAACTGGCTCACCGAAAACGCTTGGAAATTCGGCTTTATCCTCCGATTCCCGAAGGATAAGGTGGACGTTACGCTCTACGATTATGAGCCCTGGCACTACCGCTTTGTCGGACGCGATGCCGCCTACGGTATCCATAAGGACGGCCTGTGCCTTGAGGAATACCTCGCCAAATAAAACAACCAAAAAAAGCCATACCGCGGTGTATGGCTTTTTTAAATTTTGATTTGTCGGTGTGTTTGTTTTGGCAAACAAGATTGATTTTTTCAATCCCATAACGTTCTTTAACCTCATCCACCGCTACACGCGGTCCCCCTTCCCCAAAGGGGAAGGCTTCCGATCGTGCTTGCGCAAAAAA
>CAJGDZ010000166.1 GCA_904502055.1 uncultured Clostridia bacterium
ATCTCGGCATCATCTTCTTTTTACTGTACATCCCCATTGCAGTGCTGATCATCTTTTCCTTTAACGGGGCAGGCAGCCTTGCCGAGTTTTCCGGCTTTACCTTTGATTGGTACATAGAGCTGTTTCACGACGAAGAGGCCTTCTCCTCGCTGATGAATTCGCTGATATTGGCGATCTCCTCCTCGGTGATCGCCACCGTGATCGGCACCTTTGGCGCACTTGGCCTGCACCGTATGCGCAATCGCTACGTCAAGGGCACCGTCAACGCCATGACCAACGTACCGATGATGAACCCCGATATCGTGACCGGCGTTTCGATCATGCTGCTGTTTGTGGCATTGGCCGGCATTCTCGGCTCTAACAGCATCTTTGGTTTCGGCACGATGCTGGTGGCCCACGTTACGTTCAATCTCCCTTATGTGATCCTTTCGGTCATGCCGCGCTTCCGTCAGCTGGACAGATCTCTTTCCGAGGCAGCGCAGGATCTTGGCTGTACCCCCGCACGCGCATTTTTCTTGGTAGAGCTGCCCCAGATCGTGCCCGGTATCATTTCTGCTTTGATGCTTGGCTTTACCATGTCGCTTGACGACTTTGTGATCAGCCATTTTGTCAGCTCCCCCGATTTTCAGACCCTGCCCCTTTACGTGTATAACCAGACCTCTCACAACGTCAAATTCAGCATGTATGCACTCTGCTCTTTGATCGTAGTGATCATTCTCGCCGTTCTCATCGCCGTTAATTTTGCCGGCGGTAAAAAGCGCAAGGGGGGTGCCAAGGCATGAAAAAACGCATTTTAAGCGCACTTTTGGTGCTTTCGCTGCTCATCCTTCCCCTCTCTATGCTCAGCGGCTGTACCGCAGAGGAAGGTGACGGCAGCGTGACCACGCTGTACGTTTATAACTGGGGTGAATACATCTCCGACGGCTCGGAGGGTACCGTAGACGTAAACGAGCAGTTTGAGCAATGGTATTACGACAAATTCCACCAGCGCGTCAAGGTCAATTATTCCACCTACTCCAGCAACGAGTCGCTGTATGCAAAGATCTCCTCCGGCTCGGTCAACTATGACGTGATCGTCCCCTCGGACTATATGATCGAACGACTGATCGAGGAGGATCTGCTTGCTAAGCTGGATTACAGCAATATCCCCAGCGCCGGCAACATCCTGCCCGAGTTTCAGAATGCCGACTACGATCCCGATCTGGATCACAACGGCTACAACGACTACTCCGTTCCCTATCTTTACGGTATGATCGGCATTATTTATAACACCGAGAAGGTGGACGAGGCCGACATCGGCTCGTGGGATCTGATGTGGAACGAAAAGTACGCCGGAAACATCCTGCAGTTCAACAACAGCCGCGATGCATTTGGCTCCGCTATGTACTATCTCGGCCTTTGGGATCAGATCAACACCGATAACGAGGCCACCTGGCGCCTTGCCCTTGAGCAGCTCAAGGCACAAAAGCCCATTTTGCAGGGCTACGTGATGGACGAGATCTACAACAAGATGGAAAACGGCTCTGCCCTGATCGCCGCCTATTATGCGGGCGACTATCTCACCATGTACGAAAACAACGAGGATCTGGAGTTTTACTACCCCAAGGAGGGCACCAACCTCTACGTAGACGCCATGTGTGTGCCCAAGGCCAGCCAAAACAAGCTGATCGCCGAGCGCTATATCGACTTTATGCTGTCGGTAGACGAGCAGTACGGCGCCCCCGCCATTGCCAATGCCGAATATACCTATTATGCCTCCCCCAACCGCCTTGTGGTGGAAAACGAGGACTATTATGCGTATATGGAGGATATCAAGGAGGGCGGCTATCACATGATGTATCCCGATATGGATCCCGCCGCCACCCCCGTCAAGACCTCCTCCTACCGCAATTTAAGCGGTGATAAGCTGCTTTTGCTGAACAACCTGTGGGAGGAGCTGAAATCCGACATTACGGTCAGCGGCGGCATCTACGCCATTTGCGGCGTGATACTCGGCGCGCTGATCGGCCTTAGCGTATTCCTTTGTGTGCGCAAGCAAAAGCGTAAAAAATACACCTCCACACTGTGGAAGTGATATAAGTAAAAAAGCCAATCGAATTCGATTGGCTTTTTTATATTCCCAAAATATAGTCGGCACTCACACCGTAATAACGGCACAGCTTGACCAGATGACGCAAGGGCAGCTCGTTTGCACCGCGCTCGTATCGCGCATACATCGTTTGTGAGGTGCCAAGGATATCCGCGATCTGTTTTTGCGTTTTGTCGTGATCCTCTCTCAGGTCACGTATGCGCTTGATATATGTCGCCTCCATATATTTTTTCCCCTTTTGGTTGAATTCGCTCGCCTTATACTATCATTATAATGAGTAAATATATTTACTCTTGACATTAGTAAATATTTGTATTAAAATATAAATATAATGAATTTTTATCTATGATTAAAGATGACGGAAGCCCAAATTCAACCAAAAGTTGCAGAATTCAACCGATAGATTGTTGCGCTGAGAGCCTTCTTGTGGCAAAATAGAAGCACAACAACAGCGTGGCTTCCACGGACGAAAGGAGAAAACAAAAACATGACACTTGGACAAAAATTGGCAGGCTACCGCAAGCTGGCGGGCCTGACCCAACAACAGCTTGGCGAACATTTAAACATCAGCGCGCAGGCCATTTCTAAATGGGAAAAGGACCTGAGCGAGCCCGCACTGGCAACGTTACGCTCGCTTGCAGAGCTATATAAGGTATCGGTTGACGAATTGCTGGATCTCAATGCCGGCTTTGACGTGAACGTGCCCGATCCCGATGAAGAAGAAAAAGAAGCTGACCCCCCCAAGGAAAGCGCACCCGCTACCATTGGATTTTGCAAGGCTTGCGGCATCTCCGTAAGCGAAGAAAACATGGGCACCACCACCCCCGTCGTGCTTTGCAAAAATTGCCTTGCCGAAAAAGAGCATCAGCAAAAGGCCGCCGCCCTGGCCGCACAGAAAAAGCGCGAGCAAGAGGAAAGAGCGCGCAAGCTAAAAGAGGAGAGTAACCGCCGTAAGCGCCGCAATCATCGCACGCTTGCCTTTTGCATTGCAGGCCTTGCAGCCGCCGTCTTTCTTGGCCTTATGATCGCCGCAATGGTATCCAGCTTTAGCGGTGGCCTGGTCCCCGTGACCGTGGTCGGCCTTTACATTGTATTTGCCTTTGTATTTTGTATGTTTTATGAATGCATCGTGCAGGACGTTGTGTTTGACTGGTTTGACAAATCGCTTCACCTGCCCGGGCTGATCTTCACCTTTGATCTGGATGGCTTTATCTGGCTGATCGGCATGAAGATCCTGTTCTGGTTTATCGGCTTTTTGTTCGGCATTGTCACCGGCATCATCGGCATCATCGTCGGTCTGATTTGCGCCCCCTTCGTATTCCCCTTCCTGATGCGCAAGGAGGCCAGAGGCATCGCCGCCGGCGAGGCCTTGGAGGACTGATCCTACATAGCGGCGAGGGCGCACGCGGTGCGCCCGTGCCCCTCTCCCTTATTTTTATTATACTTCGTTTTAGTAAATATATTTATTAAAAGGTTTCCCATCGGCATCGGCCGTAAAAATAAACAAAAAGGAGCATTTTATGAAAAAGCTATCTATTCTGCTG
>CAJGDZ010000167.1 GCA_904502055.1 uncultured Clostridia bacterium
GCTTTGATGATGAATGGCCTTGGAGGCAATCACACCGTTGCACTTGCGCGTTTCGTCACCGACGGTAACACATCGGCCGCAAAGCACCCGTTCATCGATACCGCCAAGCGTAGAAAACTTGAGATACCCTTCGTCGGTGATGCTATGGATCATAAAGCCGACCTCGTCCATATGCGCAGAGATCATAAGCTTCCCCTCACCCTTTCCGGGGCAGACACGGAAAACGAGATTTCCCATACGGTCTACGGAATAATCGGCGCAATATTTCTTTCCCTTCTCCAAAATCAGCTCTCTGACATTGTCCTCGCAGCCCGAGGGGCCAAAGGCAAGGCAAAGAGAGCGCAACAGCTCCAGATTTTCGGTCATGAGAACACCTCCGCCGTCTTTTTGTCACAAATAAACGCCGCCACTGCCTTCTCCAGCGTCACGCAATCATCCAGATGCAAGACCTCATTGTAGGTGTGCATGGATTTAAGCGGAAGCCCAACGTCCACCGTGGGAATGCCGGCGCGGACAAGTCCCAGCGTCTCGGCGTTCGTACCCGTTGAATCGGGTGAAACGATCCGCTGAACGGGCAAATCCTTCTCCCCGGCCAGCTCGATCATACGTGCTGTCAGCTTGCGGTCAGTCACCGCTGAGAGCGTGACCGAAATACCCTTGCCCGACTCCACGGTTTCGTGCTTGGGTGTGTCGGGCGTCCGTCCGAGATTAACGTCAACCACCATAGCGTAGTCAGGCTCAATGCGGTAGGCACCGCAGACCACGCCGCCAAGGCGGTCGGTCTCCTCGTGCGCCGAAAGCAAAAGGTATACGTCTCCCGCCAGCTCCTCGCGACTTGTCCCGAGAATGGCCGAGATGGCACACGCGGCGCACGCCTTGTTGTCAAAGCCCTTGCCCGCCAGCATCTTTTCGCCCAGGCGAGTATATTTCGGAGCAAAGCCGACCGGTGTTCCGACCGAAACCAGCTCCGAAAGCGTCTCTTTATCGTATCCCGTGTCGATCAAAAGCTTGTCCACCGGGCAAAGCTTGCCCTTACTCTCCGCGCTTGCCAGGTGCGGCGGCGTGGAAGCAATGACACCGCGAATCTTCTTTTTTCCGTAGATCATCACGTCCGATGCCTGCAAAATGCGAGTATCCAGGCCACCAACATTCACAACCGAGAGAAATCCGCCCTCGTGGATCTCGCGAACGTACATACCGATCTCGTCAAAATGGGTATCGATCAGGATCTTCGGCGCGTTTTCTCTGCCGCATTTTTTAACAAGAACGCGATTTCTCAACGCATCTTTTTCCATACTGTCAAATCCGTCCAAAAGCCATTCACGAAGATACGGATCATCATAGTCCTCATATCCCGTAACCGACATCATCGATGACAGCTTGATTATGTTTTCAAAAATTTCCATGTTCTTCTTCCATTTCCATTACGATTGTTTTGAAGAATTTTCCGCGCGCCATAAAGTTTTCAAAGGCATCGAAGCTGGCGCACGCAGGTGACAAAAGCACGATATCTCCCTTTTCGGCCAGCGCGCGTGCACGGTACACCGCCGCCTTAAAATCCGCCTCGCGGCAGACGGGCGGTGCCTTGATTCCTGCTTGCTCAATGGCAGCGGCAATTTGCGGTGCGGTCGCGCCGGTAAGCACAACGGCCTTTGCGCGCTCGCAAAGCACGCGCCCCAGTCCGTCAAAGGGAATGTGCTTATCGTATCCGCCGCAAATGACGATCGGCTTTTCAGAAAGTGCGGTCAGCGCCGCGGTGGTACGGGTGGGGCTGGAGTCGATTGAGCTGTTGATGTAGCGAACGCCCTCAAGCTCGCGCACAAATTCCAATCGGTGCTCCACGCCTCCAAAGGTGCGTGCAACCTCGCGGATACTCTCCACGCTCACAAGCCCCTCAAGCGCCGCGATCGCCGCCATATAGTTTTCTACGTTATGTCTGCCAAGCAGGCGGATATCCTCGGTCTTTATGATCGGGCACTCCCGTACGTCGTCGAAAAGTCGGATCTCTCCGTCCTTCTCATAGATCGAGTGTCTCTCGGGGCTTGAGCCGACAAGCTCGGTGCCGTTCTCCGTTTTGGAGGAGAACAGAGTGAGCCGTTTGGTATACTCTCCGGCAACCTTGGCGGTAACCTCGTTTTCCGCGTTGGTGACCAGAAGCGAGATCTCGGGGTGCGAGCAGATATTCAGCTTAGCCTTAAGATACTCTTCCATGTCGGTATGCCAATCCAGATGGTTGGGCGAAAGATTTGTGATGACCGCACGCCACGGCGACTGCTTCATGGTCATCAGCTGGAAGCTGGAAAGCTCGACAACGGCAAAGTCCTTTTCGGTCATCTCGTACACGTACGGCAACAGCGGCTCGCCGATATTGCCGCCCACGTATACCTTGCCCTCGCCGCTTTTTTCAAGCTCCAAGGAAAGAATCTTGGAGATCAGCGTGGTGGTCGTGGTCTTGCCGTCGCTTCCTGTCACTGCAAGGATGCGGGCAGGAGTCAGCGCAAAAAACAGCTCCATCTCCGAGGTGAGCATTGCCCCTTGAGCCAGCGCCGCGGGAATGCCACCCTTGTCGGGTCGAATACCGGGCGAGCGGAAGATGACGTCTGCGTCGATCGTGTCCAAATAACGGTCGCCGGTGACAAAGCCCACACCGCGTGCGGCAAGCGCCAACGCCTCCTCGCCAAGATCCTCTATGCTTTTTTTATCGTACACCGTGATGCCTTTGGCACCCAGTTCAAGCAAAAAACGGACGAGAGGACGGTTGGAAACGCCAAAGCCAAGCACGGCACAGCGAAGCCCCTTTATATTGGTCAAAAATGCATTGTGCTTCACAAAAATCCTCCCCATAATACATAATATTAATATTATATACTTTTTTTCCTTTCTATGCAATAGAATTTCTCTAAAAAATAATAAAATAATTTACAAAACTCTCTTTTCAAAATGGAAATTTTTTGGTATAATAGAAAGGAATATGGAAACGAGGTAAAAAAGTATGGCCATCGAAAATGTGCGTGAATATTTAAAGCCCTTCGGACTTGACGGAAAAATCATGGAGTTTGATGTTTCCAGTGCCACGGTGGCGCTGGCCGCCAAAGCCCTCAGAACCGAGGAAGCACGCATTGCCAAGACCCTTTCGCTGGAAGCGAAGAACGGCGGCTGTATCCTTGTGGTCGCGGCCGGCGACGTCAGGATCGACAATCATAAGTTTAAGGAATTTTTCGGCTTCAAGGCCAAGATGCTCTCCTTTGACGACGTACAAACAAAAACCGGACACGCCGCAGGCGGCGTATGCCCTTTCGCCAATCCCGAGGGAACTATGGTGTGGCTTGACGAATCACTGAAGCGCTTTGAGACCGTCTTCCCTGCGTGCGGAAGCGCCAACAGCGCCATTGAGCTTACACCCGAAACGCTTTTTGAAATTTCCCACGCGCTCGGCTTTGTTGACGTTTGCAAGCCGACCGTCACAGAATAAATCAAGAAAGGATAAAGACAAGTGGCAAAAGACGTAGAAAGAGCAAAAACATTATATAATGACCAGAGTATCCGCTCTCTGAAGGGTGCTGACCGTGTAAGAAAACGCCCCGGCGTTATCTTCGGATCGGACGGCCTTGAGGGATGTGAACACTCC
>CAJGDZ010000168.1 GCA_904502055.1 uncultured Clostridia bacterium
CAGATCAGTCGGGCACGTGAGCTTGGCTGTGACGGTTACACCCTGCTTGAGAGAGGGGGTGGCGTATCATGAGAAGTGACGGATCGTCGCGCGATCTGTTTTGGCGCCGAACCGCCAAGGAAGCACGCACTTACCGCCATCGTATGAAGCTGATGAGCGCTCTGCTTATCATGCTGATCATTCTGACGTCGCTGATTTTTGTGGTGTCTGCACTGTACAGCCAGTCGGGCAGCTTTACGGTGTCCATCAATAAGGTGGATATGACAAAATACGGCCTTTCTCTTTCGGAAAGCCGTGAGATGACGCATCTCACCTCACAGCTGAACGCCAAAATATCCGAGAGCATCACCAATATTGCGGGTGAGATCATCCCCGATAATATCGATGAGATCGACGGTGTGCACAATGGCGTCAATTACATAGCCTACACCTTTTATCTGCAAAACCGCGGCGAGGTTGGCGTCCCCTGCGAGTATGCGGTGAATATGTCCAACATCACCAATGGCCTGGACGAGGCGATCCGCATGCGCCTTTACGTAAACGGCGAGCCGACCACCTATGCCAAAACCAAGCGTGACGGCACGGGCCCCGAGCCCGGCACGAAGGAATTTTATTCCTCGACCGTCATGACGAAGGGGAGAATTGAGCTGCTTGCTCCCGGCGAGGTTGCCAAATTTACCGTTGTGCTTTGGATCGAGGGGCACGACCCCGACTGCCTTGACCAATTGGTCGGCGGCCAGCTGAAGGCCGAAATGAGTATCAGCATCGCACACTGACGTTCCCCTAAGGACGTTCCACACTATGATTTATTTTCTCGGGGAGCCGAGAATCTAAATAAAATAAAAAAAGGAGAGAAACTATGAAACTCACCAGAAAACTCATCCCCGCGTTCGTCATGCTTTTGGTCTCTGCTGTATTGATGTCCACAGCATCCTTTGCATGGTTCGCAATGAACACTCAAGTTACCGCTACCGGTATGGAAGTAAAGGCAAAGGCAGATTCCATCTTCCTTGAAATTTCCGGCAAGCAGGATGTAGATGCCCAAAGTAAAATCGTATGGGGCACCACCGGTACCGATATGGCAACCGACGAGACCGAGGGTAAGATCATTCCTGTAGAGCTTTATCCCGTTGCTCACGATACTTTTGATAATGCAGCTGCTGTTGCAGTTGCCGACAACTGGTTCTACAAGTACGCACAGGATCCCAATAGTTCCGCATCCACCGGAAATGCAACGCAGCTTGGCTCTCTTGAAGGATACGTTTACCAGACTGAATTTAAGGTTCGCTTGAACCCCAATATGGTAAAAGAGGCGGAAAATCTTCGCGTTACCAGTGTTGACCTGCCCGAGAATACGGGTATCACTCTTGTTCTTGCTTGCGGCAATACGGTGCTTGCGGACTTCAAGGCGGACTACGCGGCTTCCGGAGAAGATGCAGGGAAAGTCCTTCTTGCCGACATGGGCGAGGACGTGGTAACGATCAAGGCTTATATTTACATCGACGGCGAGAATCAAAAAGTTTTCACCAATAACGTTGATGAAAATGGCGTCACCAAGCTTTTCGGCGCAGTGTCGTTCACGCTTGGCGTAAGCGCAAAATCCGCGTAATTTCTCAATTGCCTTAAGGCAACAAAAAACGGACATCGGAGAGCCGCTCCTAAATCGGCACTCGCGAAACCTACCCGCCCAAAAACGGCGGGTAGGTTTGGCGCATTTTAGAGAAGCTTTTTTAAATACCCTAAAATCCACAAAAAACCCCCAAAAAAATGCAAAAACACTCCACGTACCCCCTTTAAATTTGAAAATAACGCTATTAGCGAAGATGATAGATCGATCTAAATAAAAATAAAAACAGTAAGTGAGGTACTGCTTTATGGAAATGGCAACAAAACAAAAGATCAAAAAGATCCTGTCGATCACGGCAACCGTGCTGGTATGGGCGTTTGTCGCCTTTGCACTGCTGATCACCGTGCTGGTCTTTACCGCACAGGGTGATGAGGACGGCATCCCCGCCCTTTTTGGCAAGAGCTTGATCACCATCGAATCCGAATCGATGGAGGATACCTTTAAAAAGGGTGACCTGATCTGGATCGAAAAGATCTCGGGCACCGAAAATGCCGGCGCGCGTCTGGCAGAGCTTGACGTAGATGACATTATTACGTATTGGGCACCCATTGATATCAATAAGGACGGCCAGTTGAATGATATCAACACCCACCGTATCGTCGAAAAGCTGGAAAACGGCTTCAAGACCCAGGGTGATAACAATGAGCTGAAGGACTCCTATCAGGTTGGCTACAGCGATATCATCGGCGTCGCACACGAGGATGACCGCCTTGGCGGCGTTGGCGCCGTAATCGGCTTCCTGCGCACCTCCCTTGGCTTCTTCCTTTGCATTTTGCTCCCCCTTATTTTGTTCTTCCTGTATGAGCTGTACTACTTTATCCGCTTGCTCCTTTCCGAAAAGCTGAAGCGTACTGCCGTTTCCGCCGAGCAGGAGGAGGAGATCAAGCGCCGCGCGATCGAGGAGTTCCTTGCAAGCCAGGGCGCTGCTAAGCCTGCCGAGGATGCCTCTGAGGAGGCCGCCCCGAACGCAGGGGAGAAGGATGGCGAATAAATTTTGTTATGCATTGATTTCACAGTAAAGGTGGTGAAGTAGAATGGGTGCATTCCTTGATTGGTTTTTTTCGTTCCTGACCATTATGGTAGAGGGACTGTGGAAGATCGTGTCCGGCTTTTTTGGCGGAGTGTTTCAGATATTCAATATCGTCGGCTACATCGATCAGTTCAACAAACACAAGGCGGGCTTCCGTGTCATTGACTGGATACTCAGCATCCTTTCCTTCCTTTTGGTATTTGCGATCTGGGTGATCGTGATCTATATGCTGGTGTTGCTTGTGCGCAAGTATATTCGCTTCCGCCGCAGTGCCGTCGGCAATGAGGACCTGATCGAAGAGGTGGCCAGGCTTCACCGTGACGTGATGCGCCTTACCAGGGAAAAGGAGCGTATCCTTGCGCTTCGCATCGGCCAGACGAGTGTTCCGATCGAAGAGCTGAATGCCATTTTTGATGAGGATGAGGAAGACAAGGGTGAGGCCGCACAGGCCGAGGCTGAAGAGGAGACTGCGGCACCCGCAACGGATGTGCCGCCCCGCTTTGCGCGTCTGGATGCGATCGACAAAAAATATCAGTATTATTTGCCGCCCGCATACCGCACGGACTTTACCCTCGAGGAGCTTTGCCGCGATTTCCGCAACTTTGCATGCTCCCGCATGGGCTTGTTTTATGAGGAGAAGGTCATTCGCACGCTCTTTGCCGGCCTTGCCGCTACCAAGCTGATCCTTTTGCAGGGTATTTCCGGTACGGGTAAAACCTCGTTGCCCTATGCGCTTGGCAAATTCTTTGAAAATGACGCTTCGATCGTGTCGGTACAGCCCTCCTGGCGTGACCGCACCGAGCTTTTCGGTTATTTTAACGAGTTCTCCAAGAAGTTTAATGAAACCGACGTGCTCCGCCGTATTTACGAGGCCTCGTACAACGATGATATCAACGTGATCATCCTCGACGAGATGAATATTGCACGCGTGGAGTATTACTTTGCAGAAATGCTCTCCTTGATGGAA
>CAJGDZ010000169.1 GCA_904502055.1 uncultured Clostridia bacterium
AAAAAGCCCTTTTTCGGGCTTTTTTCGTCATTTATCGAATGTAAGTAAAAAATAAGCAAAAATATTGGTCACATCCCTTGTTTTTAGTGCGAAAATTATATAAATTATAGACGTAAACAAGAAACAAGGGGTTTTACAATGCAGAACGAAGTCGAAAGAATCGAAATGGCCGAAAAAATGAAAGAACTCTTCTGGAATCTTTGGAAACGCAACAAGATCAACGGGCTTTCCCGTTTCGACATCGACCAGTTCGACGAGATCGTCCGCTGGGCTTCCAACGACTTCGAAGCGTTCAAGGATGTCTTCGGAAAGTACGCAGCCTTCGCCGCCAAGATTCTCACTCGCAGCGAGGTGAAGATGTGCCTCAAGGGCTACGCCTTCATCGCCACCATACGCGACGTGGAATTTGCCCACCGCTGCTGCTCTAACGAGAACCTCTGGAACCTCGCCGCTTAAAAGGAGTATGTAAAATGACGAACGGCGAAGCTAACAAAATAAACATCGCGATATACCGCGACAAAAACAACAGGCTGGTCGAACATACTTTTAACGCAGACACCAGTTACGAAGCCTACGATTATTGCAAAAACAACATCGATGCAAAAGACATCTATTGTCTCCACCCTCTCAGCGGAGAGGCTTGGATTATCGGCGACTCCAAAAAGTCCAATAAAATCGGGGAAGAATATTACGAAAAACACGGCATAAAGCCAATTTTCTAAAGAGGAATTTCACGATGAAAACCAAGTGCTACAGCGTGAGGCTGAAAAGCCTCGACATCATCAGCGACAAGGCGTACAAGGCTGTCGCCTTCGACGGCTCAAGCGACATCATCCCGGCAAGCCAAGTCTTCGGCCCAGACCTCGAAGTAGGCAAGAGCGAGGCGTGGTGGATTTCCGCGTGGATTCTCGAAAAGAAGTCCATCCAGTATAGCACGAAGAAATCGGCGTGGTTTGAACAAGACGGCACACGTCTTGACACAAACAGTATCACAGTATCTCACCACAGGCCGGGCAAGATCGCCGCAAGGCCGGAACACGAAATCCAGGAATTGAAAAGGGGGTAAAAATGTATTACGTCGGAAAAAAACAAAAAGATTTCAATATCAATGCTTTGCTTTCTGAATTTAGCGTCAACTGGGTCACGTACTTCAACCCGAACAGCAAGCTGATATTCCAGACCGCGAAACACTGGAACTCCGCAGGAGTCCTTGAATTTGAAGATGTCCAAAAGGCGACAGAGTTCATGGACGCTCTCAAGGCATTCGGAATCAAGGATTGCTTTGTGGCAAAAATTGACAAGAACGGTTCTGAGTTCATCCACGAATAAAAAAAGGAAATCTACAATGCCTTTAGACCGCAACTGCATCAATTATCACTACCGCCTCGGACGGCTCGTCGCCGTCGTTGAAGCCATCGAGAAGCCGGATGTATGCTTCAGCTCAAGGGTGTTCGACAATGCGGGGCAGAAGCTCCGCCCGTTACTTGACTTAGCCATGAAAAAGAGCGGACACGTCTGCCGTTTTCACAAAAAACGTATCACTTTCGATCTCCTCGTAGGTGGTGAAATGCACGGAATAGGAAACCCCCTTTTCCAGCACGCGCACCTCGAAGTCATCCCGCGCGTTGAAGAAAAAAACACCGGTTCCCTCCAGCATGAGCTTCTGATACCCGAAATCGTGCCACTCCCTGCCCGAAAGATTGATGCCGATGATGTGCGTGTGGCGATTCTTTGCCACCCAGTGCGTAATATCAGGCGTGTAGCGAAGCGCCACCTTGATATCCTTCACTCTCATATCCTCAAATCTCATACGCCACCTCCGTTTCTTTCATTATAACACACGCACGCGCGGTTGTAAAGAAAAACTTCCATATTTTACAAAAATTCCAAAAAATATATTGCCAGTTGAAGCAAGGCGTGGTATAGTATAATCAACACCTATCACAAGGAGGCACCTATGGCATACGAAGCAATGCGAAAGGAACTGACCGGCTATTACTTTACCGGAACGGGCGAGCGCGGCGAGGAGTTTCGCGCGATCGCGAACGCGGAAATGGATCGCCAATACCGCGAGGGGATGAATCCTTACGAGATGAAGATGCTGCAATACCGCGTCATCAGCGATATGTTTGAGCCCGTTTTGTTCTACACCTGCCCCTTCTACTTTGAGACCGGCACGATGTGGGCACACTGCGACGGCGGACGCGATTTCCGCGGCTTTAAGCACGCAGGCGGATGGACGTTCTGGAAGAACAGTCACCTGTTCAAGGACCAGAACCCCGCACTCTACGAGCTGGCAAAAAAGCAGCAGTCGGAGCTTTTTTACACCACGATCTATCACGATCACATGCAGCACTTCAACTTTAACAACCGCCCGATCCTGAAGGGCGGCTTGAAAGCCATTTACGAGCGTGCCGAAAAGGAGCTGAAAACGGCAAAGGATTGGGAGGAGCGCGCGTATCTGGAGGCCACAATGCAGGCGATGCTCGTGCTGAAAAAGATGAGCGAGAAGTTTGCAGACAAGGCAGAACAGATGCTGCCGGATGCCCCCGACAAGGCGGCGCGGGAAAATCTTTCCCTGATCGCACGCACGGCGCGCCGTGTGCCGTGGGAGGCACCGCAAACGCTTTACGAGGCGCTGGAAGCGCTTTGCTTTATGCGTAAGTGTATGGGCGCGCTGGAAGGCATCGGCCCCAACACCTTCGGACGCATCGATATGGATCTTGCCCCCTTCTACGACGCGGATATCGCGGCGGGGCGCCTCGACAAGGAGGGCGCGTACGATCTTGTGTGCAAGTTCCTCTTGACCTGGGATCTGCACTTTGATCACGATTTCAAGTTTTCGGGCTACTCGGATCACGAGCTGGAGAACACCTACGTGCTGGGCGGCTGCGACCTTGACGGCAAGCCTCTTTACAACGATCTGACGCAGATGTTCCTGCGCGCCTCGCGTGAGGAGACCATCATCTTCCCGAAGATCACCTGCCGCTTTGATGAAAATTCCCCCAAGGAATATCTGGATGAGGCGAATCTTGCCGTGATCAACGGCACAAGCACCCTTCTTTACCAAAATGACAGTGCCACGATCCCCTCCGTGCTGCGTCGCGGCAAGCCGATCGAGGAGGCGCGCGATTATCTGATCACGGGCTGCTGGGCGATCATGAGCAACGGTAAGGAAAAGATCGACGACGGATGCTATGTCAATATTTTAAAGGTGTTGGAATACACGCTGCATAACCGTACGGATAAAATGAAAGAGGTCGGCATGAGCTTTGCGCCTGTGGACGGTGCCCAAAGCTTTGAGGAGCTGTACCGCATCTATTGCGACAACGTTTCGATCCTTTTCGAGGAACGCGCACGCGTGATACGCCTGGGCGGCAATATCTGGAACAAAGTCGACCCGTTACCCATCTTTTCTTCCACGATGGACGATTGTATCGGTAAGCACAAGGACTATACCGCCGGTGGCGCGCGGTACCGCGACAGCCGCTACGAGCTGATCGGCTTCCCCAACGTTGT
>CAJGDZ010000170.1 GCA_904502055.1 uncultured Clostridia bacterium
GGAAGCCGCCGCGGCGGCTTTCCGTCAGCGCAAGGTCGGCAATCCGACAAAGAGAGCTTGCTCTCTTTTCGGCTTGCAGACCTCGCGCGCCTGAGACCTTCTCACGCGTGAGAAGGTCTCAAAATGACTCGGATAACGGACAACACGTTGTTTTCGCGTTATCGTTCGGGCTCCGTATCAAGCGTAGCCGTTTTGCCTGTAGGGAAAAGTTTTGCGGAGCTTTTTCAAAAGCGACCGTTCTCCTTTACAGACAAAACTCCCCGACAAACTTCAATTTACATAACGCAATCAAAGGAGAGGCTATGGTTAATCTGAAAAAACGTTTTGTCGATTTTCGCGCGTTGCCGACGGAAGAAAAATGGCGGCGCGGGAAGGGGTTTTTGCTTGACAATCTTCTATATATATTATTAGGCGCGTCCATCGTGGGCATTCAGATCTACGATCCGCGGTTTCTCTCACTGTCCTCGGTGGTCAACATTCTGTCGCTTTCGGCGGCCAATCTGCCCATTGCGCTGGGCATTGCGGGGTGCATCATTCTCACGGGCACCGACCTGTCGGCCGGGCGCATCGTGGGGCTCACCGCGTGCATTGCCGCCTCACTTCTGCAGGCAAGCGGCTACGCGGGCAAGATGTTTCCCGGTCTTGGCACGCTGCCGCTTGCCGTTGTTTTTCCTGCGGTGCTTTTGGTGGGCGGTCTTGTGGGTCTGGTCAACGGCTTTTGCACTGCCAAATTCAATCTGCACCCCTTTATCGTCACGCTGGCGACCCAGCTGATCACCTACGGCGCGCTTCTCATCTACCTGATGCAGGGAACGGGAAACGGGCAGTCGATCTCGGGGTTGGATGCGCGCTATACAAGCTTTATCACGGGTAGTATCATCCGCCCCTTTGGCGTGGCCATTCCCAACTACGTGTTTTACGCCATCGGCATCACGGTCATTATGTGGTTTGTGTGGAACAAGACGGTGTTCGGAAAAAATATGTTTGCCGTGGGCTCCAATCCCGAGGCGGCCAACGTGTCGGGCGTGAACGTAAAGCGCACCATCATCGGCGTGTTTACGCTGGCAGGCGTTCTGTACGCGGTCACGGGCTTTATCGAGGCGGCACGAATCGGCTCCAACAGCGCGTCCACCGGTCTCAATTACGAGCTGGACGCCATCGCCGCGTGCGTCATCGGCGGCGTTTCCTTCGTGGGCGGTATCGGTAAGATACGCGGCGTTATCCTCGGCGTGCTTTTGCAGCGAATCATTTTCGTGGGACTGACGTTCCTTGGAATCGACTCCAATATGCAGTATATCATCAAGGGTATCATCATCCTCGCCGCCTGCGCTATCGATATGCGAAAATATCTGGTCAAGAAGTGATAAATTGAAGTTTGTCGGGGAGAGAACGCTTAGGGAACTTTTTAAAAAAAGTTCCCTAAGGACCCTCAAAAACTTTTGGGGAAAAGAATTTTTTGGACAACAAAGTCTGTGCAGCCTTTACTGCAAAGAGGCTCCGAGTCGTTTTGGGTTTTCGTGCGATAAAAAATTAGAGGATGGCACAAAATGTGATGGAGTGACATTAAATGACACTTGTGTCAGTGTTAGAATGTGGATACCGGGAACCTGTAACCATTATAATATTTTTGTAGTGAATGAGGTAATAACGAATGAAAAGAAGTTGAATTTGACAAATGACAAAAAACACGATATAATTAAGGAGGAAAGATGAGCGAAAAAAAACATAATTGATACAGTAATAAACAACATTTTTCAAGACAGACATTTATATGGCGATAGTATAAAATGGGCGAATTGGGAGGCAAAATTTACTGCATTTACTTGTATATACTGTGCTCAACAGCACGGGAAAATATTTGATATTTCAATACTTAAAAACAAAACGGAGGTAAATGCGCACAAACACTGTCAATGCGAATATGTTCCTATGCGGACTAAAATTATAGGAACAGCGACCGATCAAGGCTCAAGTGGTGTGGATGTTTATTTGTCCCAACATTGGAAATTGCCCGATTGTTATGTGACGAAAGAAGTTGCAAAAAGTGCAGGATGGATGAGTTGGAAAGGCAACTTAGACGATGTATTGCCTACGAGCGTGATAGGTGGAAATGTATACAGGAACAGGGATGGGAAATTGCCTCAAGCAAGCGGACGAATTTGGCATGAGGCAGATATAAATTATGACGGAGGCTTTAGAAGTCGCCATAGAATATTATATTCCAATGATGGTTTGATGTTTGTGACATATGATCACTATCAGACATTTTACGAAATAACCGGATAAGGAGAAGGATATGTACGAATTCAAAGAGTTATATACCATAGATTTTTCAAATGTAAAATATTATATGGAAATACATCCTATCATTAAAGAAGCGTTGGATTTTCCCGATTATTACGGTGGAAATTTGGATGCTTTATGGGATTGTCTTACAGATATGGTGGGCAGACCGGTTCGTATTGAAATTATCGGACTTGAAGTCATTGAAAGAAAATTTGGCGACTATGCGGAAAAGCTTGTCGATACCTTCAGAGACCTCAAGCATTACGACAACGACACATATGCTAACGAAATACAAATAGAAATTGTCAGTGGCGACACGAGAGTGTCGTTGCGGTAATAAAGCACTATGAGAGCATGCGAAAGTGTCCGGAAAAATTGTGACACGTTCCTCCCCGACAAATCAAATTTTGAAGCAAAAACAAAACGGAGTGTTCCAAGGAACACTCCGTTTTTCTTGTTTTTTAGTTGTTATAAGAGCCGGAGGTATCGGAGATGGTCGCGGTGACGTTATCCTTACGGCGAGAGGTCTTAACTCTTGCCATCAGCTCGTCATAGAAGGCGACCTCATCCTCGTGTGCAAGGGGAAGGGTAACCTCCTTCTTCTTCCAGCAGGACAGGTGCATTGCGTTGGAGAGCGAAAGGCCGTTGATGCCCTCGCGTCCGTCTGCGGTCAGAGGCTCGTTACGAAGGATAGCCGCGGCAAATGCGTTGAACACGCCAACGTGCTGGAGGTTCTGGCCGTCGGTCTCGACCTCGATGACCTGGCTCTTGGGCGAGCCAAAGCCAGCGGTGTTGGTCTTGGTGAACACCGACTCGGGGGTATCGAGCTTGACCATCGTGAGCTTTGCGGCGTTGTCGCAAACCAGCTTACCGCCGTCGCAAGTGATCTCAAAGCGGTTGGTACCGGGAGCGTCACCGGTGGTGGTGATAAAGGTACCCGTTGCGCCGTTTGCGTACTCGGCGTACACGGTTACGTCGTCCTCAACCTCAATGTCGTGCCACTTACCGAAGTGAAGCTTGGCGTCGATCTTTACGGGCATACCGCAGATCCACTGCCAAAGGTCGAGGTTGTGGGGGCACTGGTTAAGAAGCACGCCGCCGCCCTCGCCGGCCCAAGTGGCACGCCATGCGCCCGAATCGTAGTACGCCTGCGGACGGTACCAGTTGGTGATGATCCAGCTTACGCGGCGGATCTCACCCA
>CAJGDZ010000171.1 GCA_904502055.1 uncultured Clostridia bacterium
GCCGCTTGGCGTAAAGGTAGAGGCCCCGGTTCCGGTAACGGAAAGACCGCAGGTAAGGGACACAAGGGTCAGAACGCTCGTTCGGGCGGTGGCGTACGCCCCGGCTTCGAGGGCGGTCAGCTTCCCCTTTACCGCAAGCTGCCCAAGCGCGGCTTTAACAACGCAAGATTTGCTAAGGTTTACACCATTGTAAACGTTGACGCACTGAACGTATTTGAGGACGGTGCAGTTGTTGATCTTGCAGCCCTGCTCGCGAAGAAGATCGTGCGCAAGGCAAACGACGGTCTGAAGGTTCTGGGCAACGGTGAGTTGACCAAGAAATTAACCGTTAAGGCATCCGTCTTTTCCGCAACCGCGAAAGAAAAGATTGAGGCAGTAGGTGGAAAGACCGAGGAGGTATAAGGATGTTTAAGACGTTAAAGAACGCGTGGAAGACACCGGAACTTCAAAAGAAGATGCTCTTCACATTGTTTATCGTCCTCCTTTATCGCCTTGGTGCATGCCTTTGTGTCCCCTACGTCAGTGCCGATATTTCCACGTCCTTTGAGAGCCTTTACGGCTCCTCCGTGCTCGGCCTGATGAGCATTTTGTCGGGCGGCGCTATGCAATACGCAACGCTGTTCGCTCTTTCCGTGAGCCCTTATATCACGGCGTCGATCGTGATCCAGCTTTTGACCATCGCCATCCCCGCGCTTGAGCGCTGGGCAAAGGACGGCGCCAACGGTCAAAAGAAGATCGCGGCTCTGACCCGCTACGTTACGATCGGTCTTGCAGTCATTACCAGCTACGGCTACAGCATGCTGCTGAAGAGCCAGGGCTGGCTTGTGAAGAGCAACTGGTTTGCTATGCTGGTTATCAACGCAACCTTCTGCGCCGGTGCAGCACTCGTCATGTGGCTCGCAGAGATGATCAACGAGAAGGGCATTGGTAACGGTATTTCGGTGATCCTGTTCGCCAATATCGTAGCCACGCTTCCCGGCATGGTGCTCTCTATGTGGGACGGCATCATTATGAACGGTATTTACCACTGGGCAATTGGTGTTGTGATCGCCATTGCAGTGCTTGCGGTTGTTGTTGCAACCGTTGGGTTTGTGGTTTGGGTTACCAACTCCGAGCGTCGCATCCCGATCCAGTACGCCAAGCGCGTTGTGGGTCGTAAGATGTACGGCGGCCAGGCAACCAACCTGCCCATCAAGCTGAACATGACCGGCGTTATGCCGATCATCTTCGCAAGCTCGATCGTGTCGATCCCGGCTACCATTACCGCATTTATCACGAACGAGGAAAACGGCTTCAAGCAGTTTGTTGAGAGCTTCTTCTCGCCTACGACCTGGCCTTACCTTGTTGTATATCTGCTTTTGATCATTGCGTTCTCTTATTTCTACGTAATGATTTCCTTTAACCCCATTGAGGTTGCGAACAACATCGCACAAAACGGCGGCTCCGTGCGCGGTATGCGTCCCGGTCGTCCCACGGTTCAGTACATCCAAAAGATCCTGAAGCGTGTCACGCTCATCGGTGCATTCTTCCTTTGCATCGTGGCAGGACTTCCCATGCTCGTTACCGTAGTTACCACGGCGATCCGGAACCTGAACCCCAGCATCAGCATGCCTGATTTCAGCATTCTGACCTTCGGTGGCTCCTCGCTTCTGATCGTGGTTGGCGTAGCACTTGAGACCGTACGTGACCTCGAAGCGCAGCTGAGTCTTCGTTCGAGCAAGGGCTTCCTTGGTTGATAAAAAGACCGTTATCGGAGGAATTCTATGAATTTAATTCTGATGGGAGCTCCCGGTGCCGGCAAGGGCACACAATCCGAGAAGATCTCGGAGAGATGGAGCATCCCGGCGATTTCAACGGGTGAGATCCTGCGCGCCGCCATCAAGGCAGGCACGGCACTCGGTCAAGAGGCCAAGACCTACATTGACGACGGCAAGCTGGTTCCCGATGCAACCGTGATCGGTATTATCAAGGAGTACCTGGCATCGGACAAGTGCCAAAACGGGTTCATTCTCGACGGCTTTCCGCGGTCCATTCCGCAGGCCGAGGCGCTGGACGCGCTGGGGGTTAAAATCGACGCCGCTCTCTCAATCGAGGTGGCGGACGATACTATCGTAAAACGCATGTCGGGCCGTCGCGTATGCTCTTGCGGCGCATCCTACCACGTGCAGTTCAATCCTTCCAAGGTAGAAGGTGTTTGCGATAAATGTGGAGCTGAGACCTACGTTCGCGCAGACGACGCTCCCGAAACGGTAACCAAGCGACTTGCCACCTACCACGCTCAAACCGAGCCCCTGAAGGCGTATTACGCAGAGAAGGGACTTCTCATTGAGGTGCAGGGACAACAAGAGGTTTCCGATACGACGCGCCTCATTTTTGACGCGCTCGATTCCATTTCGGTATGATACAGATTAAAAATTCCGAGCAGATCAAGCTCATGCGTGAAGCGGGCAGGATCACGGGCGAGGCCCTGATCGTAGCACGCGATCACATCCGCGAAGGTGTGAGCACCAAATACCTCGATACGCTGATCCGTCAGCATATCGAGGGGCGCGGTGCCAAGCCCTCGTTTTTGGGGCTTTACGGGTTTCCCGGCTCTGCTTGCATCAGCATCAACGACGAGGTCATTCACGGCATCCCCTCCGAGCACCGCGTGCTCCGCGAGGGCGACATCGTGAAGATCGACGTGGGTGCTTACTATAAGGGCTTTCACGGGGACAGCGCAAGAACCTTTCCCGTCGGGCGCGTGAGCGCCGAGGCGGAGAAGCTCATTGCCGTAACCAAGCAAAGCTTTTATGAGGGTTTGTCGGCGGTAAAGGTCGGCAACCGCGTTGGTGACATCGGATACGCGATCGACACCTACGTGCGAAGGTTTGGGTTTGGCACCGTGCGCCGCTACGTGGGGCATGGCGTCGGCCGCGACGTGCACGAGTCGCCTGACGTGCCGAATTACGGTACACCCGGGCGCGGTCCTCGCCTTTGTGAGGGGCTGGTGATCGCCATTGAGCCGATGATCAACCAGGGCTCGTTTGAAGTGATGGAATTGTCCGACGGCTGGACCGTTAAAACCGCCGACGGCAAGCTTTCCGCACATTACGAAAACACGGTAGCCCTGACACCGGACGGTGTCATTAATCTGACCGAGGTAGAAATCGGTGAATAATCGCAAATTACTGACTAAAGGGAGAAGAACAAATGGCAAAAGATGATGTCATTGAGTTTGAGGGTACCGTTGTTGAGGCACTGCCCAATGCGACCTTCAAAGTAAAATTGCCGAACGGTCATATCGTGACCGCGCACATTTCCGGCAAATTGCGTATGAACTATATCAGAATCCTGCCGGGCGACCGCGTAACCATTGAGGTGTCGGTCTACGACCTCACCAAGGGCCGCATCACCTGGCGTGCAAAATGATCTTCGGATCAAACATTTTAGATGAAAGGAATGGTGTGA
>CAJGDZ010000172.1 GCA_904502055.1 uncultured Clostridia bacterium
ATATCGGATCTTTCTGCGTTTACGCATAACAAATCTCCCTTATGACATCGTATGGAGCACAAGGCTCTTGCCGTATTCGTTCGGCTCGAAGGAAAGCGTGGTGGCGTGCTCCTCAAACATGAGGTTCATCTCGCCCACAATATACATATCGATCAAGGTCTCCATATGATTCTGCATATAGGCCTCGTCGGTGGCCAGACGCTGAATGACGTAAAAGCCCTCGTCGGTCTCCACCACCTCACCGACCTCACCGATCGCCAGCGAGAACGCCTCGTCCTCGTACGCGCCGTCCATATATCCTCTGGGAAAATGATATTCACAGTTTGACATATCCTGGTTGTATTTGGTGCCAATAAAACTCTCAAGCGTCTTGCCGCCAAGCACCTCGGCACGAACGAATTCTGCCTGCTTGCGGTTGTCCTCCACATCCTCGCCCGCATCGTTACGGACGAAAATGCTCATTGTGTGAACAAAATCCTCACCCGAAAGCACCGCGTCATAGGCCTCTTTTTCCCATTCCTCAAACGCCACCTCGTCATAATAACGGTACTGACAGCTCACGATCGCCGTATACAAACGATAGACCGCGTCGGTCATACGGGTCTCGGCCAGGTACACCTTGTATTCCTCAAGGCCGCCCAGACTCAAAACAACGGCATCCACGTCCTCCTGCACCTCGTTTTTGGTCAGCCTGTCCGAGCGCTTGACCCCGGCGTCCTCGCACATATCCAGAATGGCATAGTGCTCGCAAAGCGAGGCCTCCACGCGCGCCCAAAGCTCTCGCTCAAAGGAAGCGTCGTCCAAAACGTTTTCGCCGTATTCCGCCTTCATTTCCTCGCTGTGCACGTAGGCAAGGTGTCTGAGCTCCTCGTAACGCACGTCATAGCCCGCGCAGGTTCCGACGACCCGACTTTCCTCCTTGGTGCTTGCAATCTTATTTCCGGAAGCACAGCAGATCGCACTGCTCAAAAGCAACACAAGCGCTATGCCGATACACAAAATTTTTCCGAATGCTTTCATCGTTTTATCCTTCCTTACGATTTTCCCTTTCATTATATAACGATTTTGTGACCAGCGTATGAACTTTTTGGCATTTTCCAAAATTTCGCGTTGACTATTTGAAAAATATGTGTTATATTATAGAAAAGAACTCTTGAATTTCAGAAAGGGACGGATCATGCAAAACGAATATACGATATCGCTTGAAAAATTGATACAGGACTTCCACATGTCCCCCATATACCTGCCAAAAGCCGCTGCGGACATTCCGATCAGCGACTCGGCGGTAATTCGTCCCGGTCTTGCCCTTGCGGGCTTTTTCGGAAACTTTGAGCCCTCCCGTATCTGCGTGATCGGAAGAGCCGAGCATCATTACCTGGAGGACTGCGGACCGACCGAGCGCCAGCAGAAGCTGCACAACTTCATCGCACACTCCCCGGCTGCCGTTATTTTTTCGTCCGATCTTCCGGTATTTCCCGAGGCCATTGAGGAAGCGGAAAAGAACGGAACGCCCATTCTCAGCTGCTCGGAGCGCACAAGCCCCCTTGTGGCGGCGCTGATCGCCTCACTCAATACGCATCTTGCCCCCCGTATCACTCGCCACGGCGTTCTGGTTGAGGTCTACGGCGAGGGTGTGCTGATCATTGGCGACAGCGGTGTCGGAAAAAGTGAGACCGCCATTGAGCTGGTTAAACGCGGTCACCGCTTGATCGCAGACGATGCCGTTGAGATCCGCCGCGTGTCCAAGGTCACGCTGGTCGGCTCTGCCCCTGAGATCATTCGTCACTACGTCGAGCTTCGCGGCATCGGTATTGTCGACGTCAAGCGTCTGTTTGGTGTGGGGGCCGTCAAGGACACCGAAAAGATCGACCTTGTGATCAATCTTGAGCAATGGGTTCAGGGGAAAATGTACGATCGCTTTGGTCTGGACGATGAGAAAATCGAGATTCTCGGCCTTGAGATCCCGATGATCACCATTCCCGTGAAGCCCGGTCGAAACCTTGCCATCATCCTGGAGATTGCCGCCATGAACAGCCGCCAGAAGCGCATGGGCTACAACACCGCAGAGGAGTTCAACAAAAAGCTGATGGCCCATATGGCAGGCAATGCGCCCGACGCGCAAAAATAAATTTTCCTCGGCCGAAAATATTTTTTCAAAAAGTCTTGACAATACGGAAAAATTGTGATATAATACCTGCTGTTATCCAAAGACAGCAGGTTTTCCGTAAAAGCAATGCTTTCCTGCCGAGGAGCGACTTTAAATTTTATCTGATAAAATTTCGGTCTTTCTTCGCGCAGTTTTGCTTTGCGGAAGAAAGATTTTTTTATTTTCACAATGGGAGGTGAAAAGAAATGCCAAGTAAGAAGATTCTGGAGCAGAAGCAGACACTTGTAGCCGGCCTTGCCGAGGAGATCAAGAACTCCGTAAGCGGCGTGCTTGTCAACTATCAGGGTATTACCGTTGAGGACGATACCAAGATGCGTAAGGCACTTCGTGAAGCAGGCGTTAAGTACAAGGTCGTTAAGAATTCCCTTACGGGAAGAGCTTGTGACGAGGTTGGATTCTCCGACATGAAGCAGTACCTCACCGGTATGACTGCCATCGCCATCAGCGAGAACGATGCTGTTGCTCCCGCTAAGATCCTTAAGGAGTATGCTGAGAAGATCGAATCCTTCTCCATCCTTGCAGGATACGTTGACGGTGCCGTTATCGACACCAAGACCGTTGAGGCTCTTGCTGAGATTCCTTCGAGAGAGGTTCTCATCGCCAAGGTCCTCGGAAGTATCAAGTCCCCTGTTTACGGATTTGCATACGCCATCAAGGCCGTTGCAGACAAGAAGGCAGAGGGTGGTGCTGAAGATGCTCCCGCAGCAGAGGCAGCCGCTGAGGCTCCCGCCGCAGAAGCACCCGCCGCAGAGGCAGCAGCTGAGTAATTTCAGCTTTTCAAATCGGAACGGCACCGTTTTGCCGAACACATTTATCATTTTAGGAGGATTAGAAAAATGGCTAATATTGCAGCTATTGTTGAAGAAATCAAAGGTTTGACTATTCTTGAACTCAACGAGCTTGTTAAGGCAGTTGAGGAGGAATTCGGTGTATCTGCCGCAGCTCCCGTAGGCGTTGTTGCCGCAGCAGGCGCAGCAGCTCCCGCAGCAGAGGAGAAGACCGAGTTCGACGTAATTCTTAAGAGCGCAGGCGCTAACAAGCTTGCCGTTATCAAGGTTGTTCGTGAGATCACCGGCCTTGGTCTTAAGGATGCTAAGGACCTTGTTGAGGCAGCTCCCAAGGCAATCAAGGAAGGCGTTTCCAAGGACGAGGCTGATGCTCTTCAGAAGCAGCTTGCTGAAAGCGGC
>CAJGDZ010000173.1 GCA_904502055.1 uncultured Clostridia bacterium
CCCTTTGGGGAAGGGGGACCGCGTGTAGCGGTGGATGAGGTTTGCAAATAAATAAATTTTGTAAATCAAAACCTCGTCGCAACGGGCGAAACTCCCCGACAAACTTCAATTTGTAAAATCCCCGTTTTGAGAAAAAGAAAAAGGAGTCGGTTATGAAGGACCAAGAGATGATCGAGCGGCGCGTGTCGTCCGAGAGCATATACAAGGGCAAGATCCTGCACGTAAAGCGGGACGAGATCGAGCTGCCAAACGGAAAGCCCGCCTTCCGCGAATACGCGGAGCACGGGGGCGCGGTTGCCATTTTGCCGCTGACGGCGGAGGGTGAGGTCGTGCTGGTGAGACAGTACCGTTACGCGCACGGACGCGTGTTTCTGGAGCTTCCTGCGGGCAAGCTGGACAGCGCGGACGAGGAGCCGTTTGCGGCGGCCGTCCGGGAGCTTAAGGAGGAGGTTGGCGCAAAAGCGGGGCGCGTGACGCCGCTTGGCGTGCTGGTGCCGTCCTGCGCCATTCTTACCGAGCGCATTCATATGTTTCTTGCCGAGGATCTGACCTTCGGCGACTCGGCACCCGATGAGGACGAGTTTTTGGAGGTGGTCAAGATGCCGCTTTCCTCGCTGGTCAAGATGGTAATGCGCGGCGAAATCGAGGATGCCAAGACCCAGGTGCTGGCGCTGAAGGTCTGGCAGATGAAAGGAGAACCCCAATGAAGCTGAACAACAGGCGAACTCTTTTTGTTGGCTTTGCCTTTTTTCTGATCTGTGTGTTCTGGCAGGCGTACGATGCCATCATTCCCAAGATCCTGACCGATAAGTTTGGCATGGTGCAAAGTCTTTCGGGCGTGGTGATGGCGTTTGACAACGTGCTGGCGCTCTTTCTTTTGCCGCTGTTCGGCAGCCTTTCCGACAGGGTGAACAGTCGCCTTGGCAAGCGCACGCCCTTTATCTTGGTGGGCACGGTCGTGGCCGTGATCTCGTTGCTTTTGCTCTCGCGCGCCGATGCCATGCAGACCGAACGCCTTGAGGCGGTAAGCGAGCTTAACGAGGCGGCGCTTGCGGAGCTGTATGACGCCGATCTTACGGTCTCGCTTTCGGACGAGGCAGGCAAGGTAAAGCTTTCCGACGCGATCACGCGTGAGGAGTTCCTGGCCATAGAGGACTACGAGGACGCCGGCTATACAACATACGTTGTGCCGGCAAGGCAGGCGTATGCCGCGCGCGTGCGCGACGCCGACCCAAAGCCGCTGATCCTGTTTGTTTCGGTGCTTTTTGTGCTGCTGGTGGCGATGGGAACCTTCCGCTCGCCCGCCGTGGCGCTGATGCCCGACGTCACCCCAAAGCCCCTTCGCTCGAGGGCCAACGCCATCATCAATCTGATGGGCGCCGTGGGCGGCATCCTGGTGCTGGGGCTTGGCGTTGTGTTCGGCACGGGCAAGGCGGGGAACGCCCTGATGCCCTTCGGCGGCTATTTCGGCACGGTTGGCCTTGTGATGCTGGTGGCGCTGGTGCTGTTTTTGCTTCTGGTACGCGAGAAAAAGTGGGCGGCCGAGGCACAGGCGCAGAGCTCTGCCGAGCGTGAGTCCGAGGGTGAGCAGACCGCGCCGCGCAAGGGTCTCTCGCGTGCGGAGCTGAGATCGCTTCTTCTGATCCTTACCTCGGCGGTTCTGTGGTTTATGGGCTACAACGCCGTGACCAGCAAGTATTCGGTGTACGCGGGGCAGGTGCTGGGGCTGGACTTCAATACCACGCTGACCATTGCCAGCGCGGCGGCCATCGTGTCCTATATCCCCGTCGGTGCCATCGCCTCCAAGGTCGGGCGCAAAAAGTGCATTCTGGCCGGCGTTGTGATGCTGGCGGTCTCCTTTGGCGCGGCATCGTTTATCCGCCAGGGTGCGCCCATTTGGCTGGTCAACGTCCTCTTTGCCCTTGCGGGTATGGGCTGGGCGACCATCAACGTCAACAGCTATCCGATGGTGGTCGAGCTCTCGCGCGATTCGGACATCGGGCGCTACACCGGCTTTTACTACACGGCAACCATGGCGGCGCAGACCGTCACGCCCATCCTCAGCGGCTTTCTTATGGATATCCGCTTTACGCTTTTGTTCCCGTACGCGACGCTCTTT
The DNA here is from genome assembly GCA_904502055.1 of uncultured Clostridia bacterium. Classification (GTDB taxonomy): domain Bacteria; phylum Bacillota; class Clostridia; order Oscillospirales; family CAG-272; genus RGIG8775. The sequence goes on from CAJGDZ010000173.1 coordinate 2,120, forward strand.
GTGGCGGCGGCCTTTGTCACCATGCTGTTTGTCAAGCACGGCGACAACAAGCCGACCGAAAAGGTGGGTGTCGAGGCGTTTGACGCCATGGAGTAAGCTATGATCGTGATCCTTCCGATTCTGATTTTGCTTTTGATCGGCGCGACCTACCTGTTTTTGGTCATGCCGCGCCCGTCGGCGGGGCCCGACCTCGACCCCATTTTGTGCGACTACGCGCACCGCGGACTTTTTGATAACGTGGAATTGCCCGAAAACTCGATGGGCGCGTTCGCGCGTGCCGTGGATCGGGGCGTGGGCATTGAACTGGATCTGCATCTGACCCGGGACGGACGCGTGGTGGTCTTTCACGACGCGACGCTGGAGCGTATGTGCGGCAAAAAGGTGCCCATCTCGGCGCTCACCTGGGATCAGCTGAAAAAGGAGCGCCTTTTGGACACCGATTACGGCATTCCGCTGTTTGAGGACGTGCTGAAGCTGGTGCGCGGCCGCGTGCCGCTGCTTATCGAGCTTAAGGGCGAGAGCGGCGACGACGAGCTTTGCTGGAAGGTGGCGCCTATGCTGGACGCCTATGACGGCGAGTTTTGCATTGAGTCCTTCAACCCCTTGCTCTTGCGTTGGTTTGTCAGGCATCGTCCCGATATGGCGCGCGGTCAGCTGGTCACCAATCTCGTAAAGGAGGGCAGAGAGGGAAGCAAGATCGTCAATTTTGCACTGACGCATATGCTGCTCAACGTGCTCTCGCGCCCCGATTTTATTGCCTGTGACGGAAAATATCAGAAGGGTCTCGGCTTCTGGGTCTGCCGCAAGCTCTTTCGCACCCCCTTCTTTTTGTGGACGGTGCGCAAGAAGGAGCTTCTGGAGTACAACCGCCGCCGCGGCGACCACTCCATCTTCGAGGGCTTTGATATCTGAAACAAAAAAAGGGAGCCGCCGGCTCCCTTTTTGATTTTTGATTTGTCGGGGAGGAATACGTGCCTCCGGCGGCCAGCCTTTTGAAAAAGGCTGGGCGAAAACTTTTGCAGCATGGGTCTCTGCCAACTACACGTCAATTTAGACGGAAAGCCGCCGCGGCGGCTTTCCGTCAGCGCAAGGTCGGCAATCCGACAAAGAGAGCTCGCTCTCTTTTCGGCTTGCAGACCTCGCGCGCCTGCGACCTTCTCACGCGTGAGAAGGTCTCAAAATGACTCGGCTAATGGAC
>CAJGDZ010000174.1 GCA_904502055.1 uncultured Clostridia bacterium
AAGCTCCTCAGTCAGCTGCACGGTCTCGGTGTCAAAGCTGCCGCCGCCCAGCGCCGCCTTGTCCTTTTTCTTTTCCTCGATCAGGCGGTCAACGCCGTAAAGCGCCACACGGCGGTAGTCGCCGATGATACGGCCGCGGCCGTAGGCGTCGGGCAGACCGGTGATAACGTGGCACTTACGCGCCAGGCGCATCTCGTCGGTGTACGCGCGGAACACGCCGTCGTTGTGCGTGGTGCGGTAAAGGAACTCATCCTCCACACTCGGGCTGAGCTTGTAGCCGTACGCCTCGCACGCCTGGCGCACCATGCGCATACCGCCAAAGGGGTTGACTCCGCGCTTCAAGGGGCGGTTGGTCTGCATACCCACGATCAGCTCGTTTGCCTTATCAATGTAACCGGCCGGGTAGCTGGTCAGCGAGGAAACGGTGGCGGTGTCAATATCAAGCACGCCGCCCGACTGCCGCTCCAGCGCAAACAGCGCCTCCACCTTTTTCATCAGATCCCTCGTGCGCGGTGTGGGCCCCGCCAAAAACGAGGCGTCGCCCGTATACTCCTTGTAATTTTTCTGTATAAAGTCACGCACGTCAACAGTATCCTGCCACGCGCCCGGTACAAATCCGTTCCAATTCAAATGCTTCATTCCTTAACCCCCTTAATTAAAATTTACAAAACAAAAAGGGCAAATCCGCTTTTACACGGGTTTGCCCAGACGGTCGACATTATTCTTCTACATTCCCTTGCGGTGCTCCGCAAATCCGTCAGTTATGTAAAAGTCCTTGGTAACGTTATTATACAACAAAATTCGCCGTTTGTCAATGGGAAATTGAAAAATCAGTCAAGCACCTTTTCCAGCACCCGGAGATTTTCTTCCATCACCGAAAGATAGGTCACCGCGTCGGCATCCGCCACCGTTTGCAGCGAATGGAGCACCAGGATCTCGGCCCCCGAGGACGCGTTTTCCAGAACCGTTTTGGCAAGCCGCCCGTCCGAGGTCTCGGTCACAAGGATGCCCTCCGGCGCAAGCGCCGCAAAGGTCTCTGACAGCTCGATCACCCGCGCGATGCCCGCCTCACTCTCGGTGCTGCAGCCCTCAAACGCGGCGTGACAGACTATGCCGTGATCCTCAAATAAATAGCGGTAGGGATAGCGGTCGGCCACCACCACCTCATCTCGCTCCGCGTGCTCGACCAGCGCGGCAAACGCACCGTCCAGCGCCGTCAGTCTTTGGGTGTAGGCGGCGCAATTTTTCTCATACGTCTCGGCGTTTGCCGCATCCATACGGCAAAGCGCGTCCCTTATGCTCTCGCAAAAGCGCACCGCATTTTTGAGCGAAAGCCAGATGTGCTCGTCCACGTCGCTGTGCGCGTGTGCCTCGTCCTCACCGTGCTCGTGCTCCACGAGACATTTGACGTCCTCGCCAAGCACCTCCATCAGCGAAAGCGGCGCGAGAATCTTGCCCTCCTTTGCCAGATCCCCGATCCACGACTCGGAAACACCGCCGCCGTAAACCACAAGATCACACGTCAGAATGGCCATCATATCCGCCGCAGACGGCGTGTAGCTGTGCATATCCTTGCCGCCGTCGGTCAGCAGACGAAGCGTAACGCCCTCGCTCTCCCCCACGATCTCACGCGCCCAATCGTACCACGAAAAGGACGTGCAGATCACCAAAAGCTCTCCGTCCTCTCCCCTGTGCTCCCCACAGGAGCAAAAAGCCGTAAGCCCCAAAAAAATCGCCAAAAGGCAAGCCAAAAACCGTTTCATATATGTCCTCAATTTCAGAATCGTTCTCAATTTCATCCGATTATATCACATTTCCCCCCGTTTGTCAAGGTCTTATAAAAAGGAAGCAAAAAACAAGGCTGTCGCCGCGGCGACAGCCTTGTTCATTTGGTTTGTCCTCAAATATTCAGGAGACGGAAGATCCTCTGGTTCAGGACCATGAAAACAATGTCAAGAACATAGATCACGTTCCAACCGAGAAGCAGACGAAGAACGCCAGCCACAATGTGTCCTTCCTTAATACGGGTTACTGCACCGAGAACACAGGACGTAAAGGGGATAATCGCGAGGATCAGGCTTACGATCCAGCTAAGGCCAAAGTAATCCTTTTCGTTTGCCATAACAGCTCTCCTTTCGTAGATTCTGGTATTATTATACTATATCCGACACCGTTTTGCAATACCCCAAGCACATTTTTTTCATTTTCACCAAAAGACGACACCGCATTTGACAAAATTTTCACGCTTTTTTGCCTTCAGCGTCTTTACAAAATGGAAAAAATATGCTATAATACTGTGAATGAAATTTTATAATTCAAAACAAAGAAAGGAAATGTTATCATGGCAAAGAATTTTATCGTAGAAACATCCGCAAGACACGCTCACATCACGGACGCAACGCTCAAGATCCTCTTTGGCGAGGGCGCAACCCTTACCAACAAGAAGGACCTCAGCCAGCCCGGTCAGTACGCTTGCGAGGAAAAGATTGAAGTTGTAGGCCCCAAGGGCTCGATCAAGATGAGCATTCTCGGCCCCACAAGACCCGCCGACCAGGTTGAGGTCTCCTTCACCGACGCACGTGCACTCGGCCTCACGCCTCCCGTTCGCGAGAGCGGCGACGTGGCAGGTACTCCCGGCGTAAAGCTGGTTGGCCCCTGCGGCGAGGTAGAGATCAGCGAGGGCGTTATGGTCGCTAAGAGACACATCCACATGACCCCCGAGGATGCCGCTGAGCTTGGCGTTGCCGATAAGCAGATCGTTAAGGTCGCTCTCAACACCGCAAGACCCCTCGTTTTCGACGACGTTGTGGTTCGCGTAAGCCCCAAGTTCGCGCTTGCAATGCACATCGACACCGATGAGTGCAACGCCGCTTGCGCTTTCGGCACCGTTTACGGCGAGATCGTAAAGTAATCACGGTTAAAAATTTCATTACATAAAGGAGTTACGAAAATGAGCAACGTAAGTGAATGCCCTTACGCAATGAGTCTCGAGGTCGAGCATCAGTGCGTCGTTAAGAAGGGCCCCAATCACGGTCCGGCTCCCATTCCCGAGGAGGGCAAGTGGATCCAGGCCAAGCAGATCACCGACATTTCCGCCTACACCCACGGTGTGGGATGGTGTGCACCCCAGCAGGGCGCGTGCAAGCTGTCTCTGAACGTTAAGAACGGCATCATCGAGGAGGCTCTCGTTGAGACCATCGGCTGCTCGGGTATGACCCACTCCGCCGCTATGGCCGCTGAGATCCTTCCCGGCAAGACGCTTCTTGAGGCGCTTAACACTGACCTTGTGTGTGACG
>CAJGDZ010000175.1 GCA_904502055.1 uncultured Clostridia bacterium
CCTCCCGGAGGGAGCCTTTCATCCGATAACGTTCGTGCAAGCATAGACATTCAAACACACCGATAAATCAAAATTTGAAATTTTCTTTTGAAAAAAGGCTGAGTCAAGGGGATTGACTCAGCCGATTTTTGTTCAGGCCTTTTTGGAAGCGAGAAGCGCGTTGATCTTGGCAACGAGCTCGTCGGCGTCGGTGCCGTGAACGGCGCAGGCCTCGGCAACGCTCTCACCGCGCGAAGCGGGGCAGCCCAGGCAATGCATACCGATCTCGAAGAAGAGACGTGCGGTGTCGATATCAAAATCAAGAATATCGCCGATGATGGAATCCTTGGTTACGATCATTTTTTCATCCTCCGTTTTTTGTGTTTTCAACTTATTATAGACCTTTTTTGCGTATTTGTCAACTCTTTGGCGCAAAGAAAACGCACAAAAACCTTGACAGATTTCGGAAAGTGTGTTATACTGTGCTAAATGCGAGGATCGGGAGTAGTACGCGAGTTTCTGTCCACAGAGAGCAAACGGTTGGTGCGAGTTTGCGGCAAGAGGCGCGGAAGTCGCCCGTGAGCAGTGCCTTTGAAGGAAGTAGGAGGCAACGGTTCTTCCCGTTACGAAGCAAGAGTGCGTCCGCCTCGGCGGACGAAATCAGGTGGTACCGCGTATCCACGCCCTGATATCGGGGCGTGTTTTTTATTTTGATAAACGATTCGTAATATACGAAAGGAAAACATTATGGAACAGAATCACGAACTTCCCAAGGTTTACTCCCCCAACGAATTTGAGGACAGAATCTACAAAAACTGGTGTGAAAAGGGCTATTTCACGCCCGACGCGAAGAGCAAGGCGCCTTCGTACTCGATCGTCATTCCTCCGCCAAACATCACCGGCCAGCTTCATATGGGTCACGCGCTTGACAACACGCTTCAGGACATCCTGATCCGTTACAAGAGAATGCAGGGCTTCTGCACGCTTTGGCTTCCCGGCACCGACCACGCGTCGATCGCCACCGAGGCCAAGATCGTGGAGGCGATGCGCAAGGAAGGTCTTACCAAGGACGATCTTGGCCGAGACAAGTTCCTTGAGCGCGCATGGGCTTGGAAGGAGCAGTACGGCGGACGCATCATTTCTCAGCTCAAGAAGATGGGCTCGTCCTGCGACTGGACGCGCGAGCGCTTCACGCTGGACGAGGGCTGCTCGGACGCCGTAAAGGAGGTCTTTGTCCGTCTTTACGAGAAGGGCCTTATCTACCGCGGCGAGCGCATCATCAACTGGTGTCCGCATTGCAAGACCTCGATCTCCAACGCCGAGGTAAATTACGAGGAGCAGCAGAGCCATTTCTGGCACATTCGTTATCCGCTGGTGGGCGGTGGCGGCTATCTTGAGGTGGCGACCACCCGTCCCGAGACGCTTCTGGGTGATACGGCGGTTGCCGTCAACCCCGAGGACGAGAGATATAAGCACCTCATCGGCAAATACTGCGTGCTTCCGCTGGTTGGACGCCGTATTCCGATCGTGGGCGACGAGCACGCCCAGCTTGACAAGGGAACGGGCTGTGTCAAGATCACGCCCGCGCACGACCCCAACGACTTTGAGGTCGGTCGCCGTCATCAGCTTCCGATGGAGGTCTGCCTGACACCCGACGGCAGGATCACCGACGGCTACCCGAAATATGCGGGTATGGATCGCTATGAGGCGAGAAAGGTGATCGTCAAGGATCTGGAGGAGGGCGGCTTCCTTGTGGGAACCGAGGACCTCACGCACGAGGTCGGCACGTGCTACCGTTGCAACACCACCATTGAGCCCATGATCTCGCTTCAGTGGTTCGTTCGTATGGAGCCGTTGGCTAGGCCCGCCATCGAGGCGGTTCGCAATGGAAGCATCAAGTTCGTGCCCGAGCGCTTTGACAAAAACTACTTCCATTGGATGGAGAATACGCAGGACTGGTGCATTTCGCGTCAGCTGTGGTGGGGTCACCGCATTCCTGCCTTCTACTGCGACGCGTGCGGCACAATGGAGGTGACCAAGGCCGGCGAGGCGGTCTGCCCGAAATGCGGACAGAAGATGCGCCAGGACCCCGACACGCTTGACACCTGGTTCTCCTCGGCACTCTGGCCGTTCTCGACCATGGGCTGGCCCGAAGAAACCGAGGACCTTAAGAGATTCTTCCCGACCAACACTCTGGTTACCGGCTACGATATCATTACCTTCTGGGTTTCGAGAATGATCTTCTCGGCGCTGGAGTACACGGGCGAGATCCCGTTTGACACGGTGCTCATTCACGGCCTTGTGCGTGACGCGCAGGGCAGAAAGATGTCCAAGTCGCTCGGCAACGGCATCGATCCGCTTGAAATTATTGATAAGTACGGCGCCGACGCGCTTCGCTTTGCGCTGGCGACCGGAAACAGCCCCGGAAACGATATGCGCTTCTCGGACGAGAAGATCGAGGCGGCGCGTAACTTTGCCAACAAGCTTTGGAACGCCTCGCGCTTTGTCCGTATGAATCTGGACGAGGACGCTTCGCTCGCGCTTCCCACCGAGGACAAGCTGGCCATTGAGGACAAGTGGATCCTCACGAAATTCCGTGAGACCGTGGCTTCGGTCACGGGTGCGCTTGATCGCTTTGAGATCGGTGTGGCGCTCTCCACGCTTTATGATTTCACCTGGGACGTGTTCTGCGACTGGTATATCGAGCTTTCCAAGGTTCGTCTGAATGCCAAGGGAACAGCAGAGAACAAGACCGCGCAGAGCGTGATCCTTTATGTGCTTACGGGCATTCTCAAGCTTCTGCATCCGTTTATGCCCTTTATTACCGAGGAGATCTATCTCTCGCTTCCGCACGCCGACGAAAGCATCATGATCTCGGCCTTCCCGAAGGCAGACGAGATCCCCGCTTACGCCGAGGCAAGCGAGCACATGACGCGCGTGCTTGACGCCATCAAGGCCATCCGTGCGCGCCGCAGTGAGATGAACGTGGTTCCCTCGCGCAAGGCGAAGGTATATCTTGCCACCAAGTATCCCGAGAGCTTCGGCGGTCAGACCGCGATGTTCTTCGAGAGATTGGCTTCGGCTTCCGAGCTTCTCGTGGCCGACAACTTTGACGGTGTGGTTTCGGCCGACGATTCGGTACAGATCATCACCGATTCGGCAACCATCTTCCTTCCTCTTTCGGATATCATCGATACCGAGAAGGAGCGCGCCCGTCTTGAGGGCGAGAAGAAGCGCCTTGAGGGCGAGATCAGCCGCCTTGAGGCGAAGCTTTCCAACGAGGGCTTCGTAGCGAAGGCGCCTGCCGCCGTC
>CAJGDZ010000176.1 GCA_904502055.1 uncultured Clostridia bacterium
AAAATATCCGTCAAGCGCAAAATGCGCGAGGATTTTTTTGGCAAATTCCTCGGGCTTTGAAGTCGCCACGAAAAGGTGCTTTCCCTGCTTTTTCAGCGAAGAAAGAAGCTCGGGAATCCCCTCAATCACGGCGTTTTCAAAGATACCCTTGGGCGCGAAATACTCGCGGTAAAGCCCCAGCGCCCTCTCGGCGTCGGCCTTGGAAAAGCCGTAGTACTCCATAAACGCGTCAATGAGCGGCGGGCCGATAAAGCGGTTCAGCTCACGGCGGTCCTTTACCTCAATGCCGAATTTGGAAAGCGCGTACGCCACCGAATTGGTGATTCCCTCAGCAGGATCGGTAAGCGTTCCGTCAAGGTCAAAAAAGATGTTTTCCATTTAGCCGATGAACTCGCGGCAGCATCTCTCATACGCGGCCACGGGATCCTCTGCGGCGGTGATCGGTCTGCCCACCACAATGTAGTCCGATCCGATGCGGTTGGCCTCAGCCGGCGTCATCACGCGCTTCTGGTAGCCCACGTCGCCGTCGGCAAAGCGTACACCGGGTGTAACGGTCACAAAGTCCTTGCCGCATCTCTCGTGCACCTTGCCTGCCTCAAGCGGCGAGCACACAACGCCGTCAAGGCCTGCGGTCTTGGCATTGCTTGCATAGTGCATAACCACCTCGGCGATCGGCTCGCGGATCAGAAGGTCGCGCTCCATGGTCTCCTGGTCGGTCGAGGTCAGCTGGGTGACCGCGATAAGAATCGGACGTGTGCCGTCTGCACGCGTAAGTCCCTCAAGCGCTCCCTGCATCATCGGCATCGCACCCGAGGCGTGAAGGTTGGTCATATCCACGTCCAGCGAGGAAAGCACCTTCATAGCGCTCTTTACGGTGTTGGGAATGTCGTGAAGCTTGAGGTCGAGGAAGATCTTGTGTCCTCTTGCCTTGATCTCTCTTACGATCGAGGGACCCTCGGCATAAAACAGCTCCATGCCGATCTTTACGAAGGGCTTTTTGCCTTCAAATTTGTCAAGAAATGCGAGCGTTTTCTCCTTGCTCGGAAAATCACACGCGATGATTACGTCCTTTCCCATCAGTGGGCACCTCCTATAATATCCTTCAGATTGGTTATGTTATACTTTTCCATCGCGGCAGGCAAAGCCTCCACGATCTCCTTGGCGGCAAAGGGGTTGACAAGGTTTGCCGCACCGACCTCGACAGCGGTTGCGCCGGCCAGCATCATTTCAATGACCTGCTCCGCGCTCGAAATACCGCCCATACCGATGATCGGAATCTTGACCGCGTCATAGACCTGGTAGACCATGCGAAGCGCTACCGGGAAAATGGCATCACCCGAGAAGCCGCCGATCTTGTTGGCCAAAATGGGCTTTTTGCGGCGAAGGTCGATGCGCATACCCAAAAGCGTATTGATCATCGAGATGCCGTCCGCCCCCGCCGCCTCGCAAGCCTTTGCGATCTCGGCAATGTCGGTGACGTTGGGCGTCAGCTTGATATAAACGGGCTTCTTGGAAACCGCTTTTACTCTTTTGGTGATCTCCTCGGCGGTCTTTGCCGAGCTTCCAAAATTCACGCCGCCCGCGTGAACGTTGGGACAGCTGATATTTACCTCAAGAATTCCAACCTGCTCCTCGGCACTCAAAATCTCCGCCACCTTGGCGTACTCGTCGGGCGAAAAGCCGCAGACGTTGGCAACCACGGGCTTGGAAAAGCACTTTTTCAGCTTCGGCAGTTCCTCGGACACCACCTTTTCCACACCCGGATTCTGAAGCCCCACGCTGTTAAGCATACCCGATGAGCAATCCGCGATACGCGGCGTCGGATTGCCGAAACGAGGCTCAAGCGTTGTGCCCTTAAAGGAAAAGCTTCCAAGACAATTGATGTCGTAGAGCTCGGCAAACTCATAGCCGTAGCCAAACGTGCCGCTGGCGGGGATGATGGGATTGTCAAGCTCCCAGTCGCCTAAGTTTACCTTTGTGCTTACCATAAGATCTCTCCTTTCGCCATCACGGGGCCCTCCTTGCAGATGCGCTTATAGCCCGTAAGGGTCTTGCAGGAGCATCCCATACACGCGCCGAAGCCGCATCCCATCCGCTCCTCAAAGCTCAGCTGACCGTCGGTCGTGCTTGCCGTATGGATGGCCTTCAGCATGGGCTCGGGACCGCAGGTATAAAAGTGGGTATAGGTCACATCCTTCATTGCGTCGGTAACAAAGCCGCGGATGCCGTAGCTTCCGTCCGCCGTGGTTACCAGCACCGTGGCGCCGAGCGCGCGGAATTCTTCCTCATAAAAGACGTCGGGCTTGCTATTAAAGCCAAGGATGACCGTGGGCTTCTTGCCCTTTGCCACAAGCCTGCGGCAAAGCAGGTAAAGCGGAGGTACGCCAACGCCGCCGCCAAGCAGAAGCGGCTGCTCGCCGCTTTTGGCGACATCGTAGCCGTTACCAAGGCCACTGAGAATATCCAGCTCGGTGCCTGCTTTATAGCCACTCATTTTTTCCGTTCCCTCGCCTACCACCTTATAGATCAGCGTAAGCGTATCGCCCTCCACGTCGCACACCGAGATGGGGCGACGCAAAAACTCACCGTCAAGCTTCAGATTGACGAACTGGCCGGGCGCGGTGATTGCCGACGTGTCGCCGCAAAGCGTCATTTTAAAGACCGACGCGGCGATGGGGCGATTATCGATGATTGTAAAAACACTCTGTTTCATTCGGACCTCACAGGGTTATTTCGCGTCAATGGTAGACACGCGATTGGTGGTCTCCTCGATAACGTCAAGCACGATGCGGACGGTGTCAAGGCTGGAGAACAGCGTAACGCCGTTTTCGACCGCACAGCTTCGAATCTCAATGCCGTCCTCATAGTGAACGCCCGACAGAACCGCACGGGTGTTGATCACGTAGTTGACGTAGCCGGCACGAATCGAATCGAAAATCTCCTCACTGCCCTCCATCAGCTTTTTGCGGACACGGGTACGGATGCCGTGCTCCTTAAGGAAGTTGGCCGTACCGATCGTAGCCTCAATGTTAAAGCCAAGATCGTAGAAGCGACGAACGAGAGGAAGTGCCTCCTCCTTATCCTCGTCGGCAAGCGATACGATGATCGTACCGTAATTGTGAAGCGAAAATCCGCCGGCGATCAGCGCCTTCTGCATCGCACGGGGAAGCTTGTCATCATAGCCGATGGCCTCACCCGTGGACTTCATCTCGGGTGACAGATACGCGTCAAGTCCGCGAAGCTTGTTGAAGGAGAAT
>CAJGDZ010000177.1 GCA_904502055.1 uncultured Clostridia bacterium
AGACCTTCTCACGCGTGAGAAGGTCTCGGGCGCGCGAGGTCTGCAAGCCGAAAAGAGAGCAAGCTCTCTTTGTCGGATTGCCGACCTTGCGCTGACGGGAAGCCGCCGCGGCGGCTTCCCGTCTAAAATGACGTGTAGTTTAAGCAGACCCATTCAGTTAAAGTTTTTGCGGAGCTTTTTTCAAAAAGCGACCGTATCCCCAGCAGACTAAACCTCACCGATAAATCAAAATTTGAAGGATATTTTGGAGATATTATGCGGATACTGAAGATTGGCAAAAACGACGCGGGACAGCGTCTGGACAAGTTCCTTACCAAGGCGGTAAAGGGGCTTCCTTTGTCGATGATGTATAAGCAGATTCTCTTAAAGAAGATCAAGCTCAATCGCAAGCGCACCGAGCCAAACGTGATGCTGGCGGAGGGGGACGAGATCCAGCTTTTTATCAAAGAGGAGTTTTTCGACCTGCCCGAGAAGGACACCTCGGCTTTGCGCACGCTTCGCCCCAAGCTTGACATTTGCTATGAGGACGACAACATTTTGCTTTGCAACAAGCGGCCGGGTGTGCTTGTGCACGAGGACGAGGAGGGCGGCGACAACACGCTGATCCTTCACATCAAGGCCTATCTGTGCCAAAAGGGAGAATATGTGCCCGAGGACGAGCAGTCCTTTGCGCCCGCGCTGTGTAACCGCATTGACCGCAACACCGGCGGCATCGTGATCGCCGCCAAGAATGCCGAGGCGCTTCGCGTGATGAACGAAAAGATCCGCGAGGACGAGATGCGCAAATTTTACTACTGTGCGGTGCACGGGCGTATGCCCAAGCGGCAGGACACGCTCACGGGCTTTCTCCGCAAGGACAGCAAGCACAATACCGTTCAGGTGAGCGATACGCGCCTTCCCGGGTCCAAGGAGATCATTACCAAATACCGTGTAGTGGCCGAGAAGGGAAACGAGAGTCTGCTGGAGGTTGAGCTTGTGACCGGTCGCACGCATCAGATCCGTGCGCATCTTTCGCACATCGGGCATCCGCTTTTGGGTGACGGCAAGTACGGTATCAACCGAAGCGACCGTGAGCGCGGCTATAAGTTCCAGGCGCTTTACGCTTATCGGCTGATCTTTGATTTTGAAAATGGCGAGGGGGCGCTTGGTTACCTTCGCGGCAAGGAGGTCTCGCTGAAAAAGGACGAGATCTGGTTTTTGAAGAATTTTGGACTGGGAGGCAATTGATCTATGCAAGCGCTTTGTGATCTGCATACACATTCTACGTTCTCGGATGGCTCGCTGACCCCTGCCGAGCTGATCGATGCGGCCGTCGCTGAGGGCCTTTCGGCCATGGCTCTTTGCGATCACAACACCGTGAGCGGTTTGCCGCAGCTGATGGAGGCGGCATCGGGAAAGCCGATCACCGCCGTGGCGGGTGCGGAATTTTCGGTAGGCTTTGAGGGGCGCGAGGTCCATCTTCTCGGACTTTTCATTCCCGAGAGCAGCTTTGCGCGCGTGCAGGAGCAGATGGTGCTGGAGAACAGCAAAAAGGAAGCGCGCAACCTGCAATTGATCCAATCGCTGAAGAGGGTCGGCATCTCGCTGGATTACGATGCGATCAAGGCAAAGAGCGAGCGAGGTCTGATCAATCGGGCTCACATCGCGCTGGCCATGGTGGAGGGAGGCTACGTCGGCTCGACGAGGGAGGCGTTTGACTCGTTCCTGTCTCCCGGGGCCGGGCACTACACCGAGCCGGAGCGTATCAACGTGCTGGATATGATCGAGTTCGTTCGTTCCGTTGGCGCGTTGCCTGTGCTGGCGCATCCCTTTCTTAACCTTTCACCCGAGCAGCTGGAGCGCTTTTTGCCGTTGGCGGTAGAACGAGGGCTGGCGGGAATGGAGTGCTTGTATTCGACCTACGACGCCGCGACCGAGCAGATGGCGTTTGAGATGGCCTCGCGCCACGGGCTTTGCCCCAGCGGAGGCAGTGACTTTCACGGAGTCGTTAAGCCGGATATCCGCTTAGGCACGGGCATGGGAAATCTGAAGATTCCTTTTGCGTGGTGCGAAGCGCTTCGGGCATGTCTGTAAAAAACAACGGGGACCACCTTGCGGTGGCCCCGTTGTTTTTTACCTATGAATCAGCTTTGAAAGGGGGCAAGGAGCGAATCGCCGCCCGTCTGGTAAAGACGGCCGCCTTGCATCCTGAGGATCTGCCTTTCGCCGCCTGCTTTCAGAATAAATTCGGTATCCTTTTGCAGATAGGTGACGCGCAAAAGCATCTCGGCGGTCTCCGCACCGGTGTCACGGCAAACAAGGGCATCGGTCTCGTTCAGGATCAAAAGCACAAGCTCGGTGTCGGCAATGGCGTAGACCTGCTTGACCTCGATCTGCTCCATGTCGGGCGACTCCTGCGGCTTTAAGTCCCCGTATGCCTCGCTTTTGTCCTTGTGTGATCCGTTTGCGTCATCCATGAGGCCCTCGGAGAGGTCGCCATCCATCTCGGGTGCGGCCATCTCTGCGTTTTCCATGGCGACCTTTCCGCTTGCCAGCTCAAAAAGCGGCGAGTGGATGAGTGCCAGGCAGACCAGCGCGGCGGCAGACACGGCCACCAGCGAGCGAAGCCAAAGAGGGGCGAGCATGCGGCGCTTCGGCTCTTTTTTTATACGCTCCATTATCCTTGCCGAAAGCTCCGGGGGGACATCTACGGCAAAATCCGAAAGGTACGCGCGCATTTTCTCAAGCGCCTCGTATTCACGGCGGCAGGTCTCGCACTCGGCAAGGTGTGCCGTGACAAGCGCGTCATCCTGTGCGCCGATCACGCCGTCAAGTTTGTCGTCAAGCAGAGCTTTTGCTCTCTCACAAGTCAGCTTTTCCATAGATTTCCCTCCTTTCCGTCCTTTGTTCTTACAGACGATTTTTTTCATAAAAAGTTCCGTGCAATCAAAAAATCTTTTACGGCCTGCCGTGCGCGGGAAAGGCGGCTTTTGACCGTTCCGACCTCAAGGTCAAGGCGTGTGGCGATCTCCTCGTAGGACAGTCCCTCGAACTCACGCAAGACCAGCACCGTCTGCTGATCCTCGCCGAGCGTCAGGATGGCCTCGCGAACGGCCGCCTTCCGCTCCTCCCGTGCAAAGGCCTCTGCGGGGTTGGCGTCCGGCGTGGGGTCGACCACGTCAAGCGATTGCTCCGCGCCGTCCTTGTCGGTAATGATGAGAGACAGGGACGTGCCCTTG
>CAJGDZ010000178.1 GCA_904502055.1 uncultured Clostridia bacterium
AAAATAAGGACTACCGCAAGGTGGTCCTTATTTTTTCGTTTATCGAGGAATGCAGAGGACTTGAAGGTGCGGTGGTCAATAACATCTCCAAAATCAAAATTTAACAGTAAAACAGTCGATTTGTGAGCCGATTTGCCCGAGTTTGTAACACATTTGTAACGCGGTATATATGTATAATTATGGCGTACTAAGAAACAGAATACCGAGTGGTATTCGGGGAGGATACTCAATGAAAAAAATCATTTATCGTTTGTCTGCACTCGTACTTATCCTGGTTGTCATGCTCAGCGGCTGCGCGAAAACTGTCGAAACGACGGCGCACGTTGCAGAGATTGCCAAGTACGGTAACCTGATACTGGATATTACCGGCGCAGAACTTTTCAATCAAGGCTATGAATACGGCGACGTTTTAGAGGTGCGTGTTGCGGGGCGTACGGTAGAGGTTCCGCTTTGTTCAAACTACAGCGACGTTGACAATGGTGTTGCCGTCCTGCGCGCCGCTTCTGACGATAGTCCGTTGGTTCTGGCTATCAACATGAGCGATTTCGCCACCACCTACGGAATTGCAGCGAAGAGCACCATAGAGGAAGAGCCCGGCTACGAATGGGATTATCTGATACAAGCTCCCGTTGAGATCAAAATCACCATGAAGCAGGAAGGCGGCTATCGCGATCAGTGGCTCGTTCATCAGCTCGTTGGCAGCGTTGAGCGCTCGGACTATGCCCACCTGAGCGACGAGGCCTTCGCCAACTTCCGTGTGATCGATACCACGGGCATGGGTGCCGGCAAACTGTATCGCTCTTCTTCCCCCATTAACCCGGCCATCGGACGCAGTACCTACGCGGATAAGGCGGCAAGAGACGCCGGTATTCGAACCGTTATCAACCTTGCCGACTCCTCCAACGTCTATGAAACGCCCGAGGACTCCTATTACCGGAATTGTCAGGTAACGTATCTGAATCTCGGAATGGATCCTGTTGCCGAGGATTTCAAAGCAGGCTTGGCGCAGGGAATGCGTTCCATTATTAGCGGGGAAGCGCCCTATCTGATCCATTGCAACGAGGGAAAGGACAGAGCGGGCTTCGTCAGCGCTGTGCTTGAATGCCTGATGGGAGCAACGGCGGATGAGGTAGTGGAAGATTATATGGAAACCTTCTTCAATTACTACGGTGTTGAAAAGGGTACGGAAAAATACAATGCAGTTGTAAACAGCAACATTATTCCGACACTTAAAACGATCTTCGGGGTTGATGATATTTATACGGCCGATCTTGAGGCAGAGGCAGAAGCTTATTTTATGGAGGATCTTGGCCTTTCTGCGAAAGAAGTGGCCGAGCTTAAAATGAAACTGGGTTCATAAAGCCTCGGCCGAAAACGAAAATCAAAAGGGAAACTTTGATCTGGAGTAATTATGAAGAAAAGACTTTTATTTTCTATCGTTATAGTATCGTTGCTGATTTTCTCTTTGCCCGTTTCGGTATTGGCTGAGCAGGGGGGCGATATTGTCATACTTTATGAAAACGACGTGCATTGTGAGATCGAGGGGTATTCCGCACTTTCCGCAATGAGAAACGAGCTGAAGCAGGAATATAATCACGTTGGAATCGTTACTTCGGGCGATTTTTTGCAGGGCGGCAGCCTTGGAAGTATATCGAGGGGGGAGTACGTAGTCCGTCTTATGAACCTTGTCGGCTACGATGCCATAGCACTGGGCAACCACGAGTTTGACTATGGCCTTGACCGACTTTATGAGCTTGCGGATATGCTTGATACGAAGCCTGTTTGTGCAAACTTTAAAAAGATTGGCGCGGGCGAGATCTTCGAGCCCTATTCCATCGTCAGCTACGGGGAGGTGAAAATTGCCTACATTGGTATAACGACTCCCGGCACGCCGGATAAAACCTCTTTCCCTATGCAGTTTATGGATGAAAATAAAAATCCCCTTTATACCTTCTGTAAAACCGATCTTGCAAGAGTAGTGCAGGAAAATATAGATAAGGCACGCGCCGAGGGGGCAGACTTTGTCGTTGCGCTGTCTCATCTTGGCGACGGCAAGGAGGATGGATACAACGCGATCGATCTCGTTCGTGAAACCGTCGGCTTTGACGTGGTGCTGGATGCACACTCCCATAGCGTGATAGAGTCCGATACCCTGATCGATAAGGGCGGCAATGAGGTCTTATATACATCTACGGGTACGAAATTCGCCAACATCGGCAAACTCACCATATCCGGGGACAGAATCACGACCGAGCTGATCCCGCTTGAAAACTACAGCACGACCGATCCCGTTGTGGACGGGTGCATTGACCAAATTATGACGGAATATGCCGAGGTGGGCAACAAGAAGATTGCTGCGTGTGCCTTTGATCTGATTACACACGATTCCGAGGGGAACAGAATTGTCAGAGTTGGTGAAAGCAATCTCGGCAATCTTATTTCCGATGCATTTCGTCACGTGCTCGGCGCAGATATTGCGTATTTCAACGGCGGCGGAATTCGCTCTCATATTGAATCGGGAGATATTACGTTCCATGATCTTCTGAACGTTTTGCCCTTTAATAATACCGGCGTTGTTGTTGAAGTCAGCGGAAAAACCGTGCTTGAAATGCTTGAGGCCTCCGTTTCAAAATGGCCTGAGGAAAACGCAAATTT
Source organism: uncultured Clostridia bacterium (assembly GCA_904502055.1). Lineage (GTDB taxonomy): Bacteria > Bacillota > Clostridia > Oscillospirales > CAG-272 > RGIG8775. Next base: position 2,656 of record CAJGDZ010000178.1, read on the forward strand.
CCCACACGTTTCGGGTTTGAGTTTTTCTGTAAACACATTGGGTGAGGCAAACTCGAGAGTCTACAACGTCGAGGTTTTAAACTCTGAGAGCGGAAAGTATGAACCGCTTGCGCTTGATAAGACGTATACCGTTGCGTCCAACAACTTCATTCTCCTTGAGAACGGCGACGGAATGACGATGTTTGCAGGAGCTGAAGTGGTCAGCGACACGGGTATTCTCGACGTTGAAGTTCTTGAGAGATACGTGGTTCATCATCTTGGTGGAGTCATTGACGACAGATATGCACAAGCGAACCGCCGCATCACGTTCACTGAGGGAATTCAGACGGATCCTCCGTATGTTACGGACGGGGACCATACGATATGGATTCTCGCCGTAGGCGGCGTTGTCGCATTGGCGCTGATCGCTCTTACCGTTTCCTCGTTTGTCCTTTCCCAAAAGGCGAAGGGCAAGAAATGAGATCCAATCATATCCGATGCCTTGATTTCGTTTTGCCGTGATGCTACAATATAACTATACCACTATCTTTTTCGGAGA
>CAJGDZ010000179.1 GCA_904502055.1 uncultured Clostridia bacterium
ACCAAAATGACTCGAAAAACCTTTCTCGGCATTGCTTTTGCAGACTTTATTGTGTGAAAAAGTTTCTTTTCCCCAAAAGTTTTTGGGGGTCGTAGGGGGCTTTTTTCAAAAAGCCCCCTGCACGTTCCTTTCTCATCGGCAAATCAAAATTGGAAGCTATTGGATGGTGGTCATAAGGGGACTTTATTACATAAAGTCCCCTTTTTTTGTTATTCCTGTGCCGCGGTTTCGACGGTCGGCTCGGTTGCCGACTCATCGGCAAGCTCCTCGTCCTCCTGCTTAGGGACCACGGTGAAGCTGACGACGGTATCGTCGCGCGTGCGCATTACGGTTACGCCCGACGCGGTTCTCGAGTAGGTCGAGATATCGGCGGCGCGTACGCGAATGATGGTACCGCCGTGGGTGATAAGCATAATGTCCTCATCCTCGCTCACGGTGGCGATGCCGACAAGGCGACCGGTCTTGTCGCTCAGCTTGTGGCAGGTTACGCCCATACCGCCGCGGTTCTTCATCTCGCGGAAGTCCTCAAACTCGGTCTTTTTACCAAAGCCGTTTTCGGTGATGGTGAGCAGCTTTTTGCCCTCCTCGACCACCGCCACACCGGCCACGCGGTCCTCGCCGCGCAGACGAAGCGCACGAACGCCGCGCGCGCCGCGTCCCATCGAGCGCACGTTGTTCTCGTCAAAGCGCACCGACTGTCCGTCCTCGGTGGCAATCAGGATGCTGTTTTCGCCGTCGGTCTTGCGGACAAAGTACAGCTCGTCGCCCTCGTCCAGCTCGATGGCCTTTTTACCGCCCTTGCGGTTGTACTCGAAGTCCGAAAGCGCGGTCTTTTTGATGACACCCATCTTGGTGACCATGGTGAGGTACTCGTTGTCGGTAAACTCGCTCACCGCGATCATACTGGTCAGCTTTTCGCCCTCGGAAAGCTCGACGATGTTGACGATATTGGAGCCCTTGGACGTACGCGATGCCTCGGGGATCATATACGCCTTTCTGGCATAGACCTTGCCGTAGTTGGTAAACAGAAGCAGAAGGTCGTGGCTGCACACCGAGAGCACGGTCTCGATGAAGTCCTCCTCCTTGGTGGTGGCACCGATGATGCCCTTACCGCCGCGGTTCTGCGCGGAGTAAACGTCGGACGCCTGGCGCTTTACGTAGCCGGCGTGCGACACGGTGATGATACAGTTATGGCGCTCGATGAGATCCTCAAGATCGATCTCGTCGGTGGCCTCCACGATCTCGGTGCGGCGGTCGTCGCCGTACTTGTCGCGGATGGCGGTCATTTCCTCGCGGATGATCTGCTTGATGCGCTCGGGGTTGGCCAAAATATCCTTCAGATCGGCTACCAGAGCCTCAAGTCTTGCCAGCTCCTCCTCGATCTTCTCACGCTCCATGCCGGTCAGACGGCCGAGCGTCATCTCCACGATGGCCTGTGCCTGCGCGTCCGAAAGGCCGTAGCGCTCCTGAAGGCGTGCCTTGGACTCGGGAATGGAGGGCGAGGTCTTCATCAGCTGAACGATCTCGTCGATGTTGTCAAGCGCGATCTTATAGCCCTCGTAAATGTGCATTCTGGCCAGCGCCTTGTCTAGGTCAAACTGCGTGCGACGGAAAATGACGTCCTTCTGGTGATCCAGATAGTAGTCCAGAATGGCACTGAGCGGCAGAACCTTGGGCTCGCCGTTTACCAGAGCCAGCATATTGATCGAGCAGGTGTCCTGAAGCTGTGTGAATTTATAAAGCTGGTTGAGCAGGATCTCGCCGTTTACGTCGCGGCGATACTCGATGACGATCTTCATACCGTCCTTGCCCGACTCGTCGCGCAAGGCCGTAATGCCGTCCACGCGCTTGTCCTTGTGAAGCTGGCCGATGGACTCGACCAGAAGGCTCTTGTTGACCATGTACGGGATCTCGGTGACCAGGATCTGGTGATTTTCCTCGTCGATCTCGGCTCTGGCGCGCACCGCGATGCGGCCTGCACCCGTGGCGTACGCCCTCTTAATGCCTGCCGTGCCGTAAATGAGCGCCGCCGTCGGGAAGTCGGGACCCTTCAGAATCTCCATCAGCTCCTCGACCGAGCACTCGGGATTGTCCATACGGTACAGGGTGGCGTCAATAACCTCACGAAGGTTATGCGTGGGAATGTTGGTCGCCATACCGACCGCGATACCCACCGCGCCGTTGACAAGAAGGTTGGGGAAGCGCGCGGGAAGCACCGTGGGCTCCTCACGCTGGTTGTCAAAGTTGCCCGTCATCTTAACGGCATTCTTTTCGATGCCATCCATCAGCTCCGCGGCGATCTTGGACATTCTCGCCTCGGTATAACGGTATGCGGCCGCGCCGTCGCCGTCCACCGAGCCGAAGTTACCCTGACCCTCAACCAAGGGATAGCGGTAGGAGAAGGGCTGCGCCATACGTACCATGGTGCCGTACACCGCCGCGTCACCGTGCGGATGATAACGACCCAGCACGTTACCGACCGTGGTCGCCGATTTACGGAAGGGCTTGTCGGCCGTGAGGTGGTCCTCCCACATTGCATACATAATGCGGCGCTGACCCGGCTTCATGCCGTCGCGGACGTCGGGAAGCGCACGGGAGGTGATGACCGACATCGAATATTCGATAAAGGATTTCTGTACCTCTTTGTCCATTTCGATGTCCACGATCTTCTGATCGGGAAATTCGATGTTTTCCAGTTGCTTTTTCTGTTTTGCCATTCTTTTTTCTCTCCAATTTCATTTGGATTCGTTTGGAATTTTCTTCCTGTGGATAACTTTTTTTGACATTTTACCTTTCCACAGGATGTCAAAAGCCGTTTTCGGCTTGTTTTTGCTTATTTTTCGGGAAGCTTTCCCCCGTTTTTACGGGTTTTCCACAAGAGTTATCCACAACCCTGTGGAAAACTCTGTCCACAAAAAATTTGGCTTTCCACAGATTTTTTGCGTTTTTGACAGGTGCTTTTTGCGATAAATTGAAGTTTATCGGTGTGTTTAAGTTTGCGAAGGGGAACGTGCCTCCGGCGGGGAACTTTTTGAAAAAAGTTCCACAAAAACTTTTGCTGAATGGGTCTGCACAAGCTTCACGTCATTTTGTGCCGCAAGCCTCGATGCGGAAAAGAGAGCGAGCTCTCTTTGTCCGCTTCGTGACT
>CAJGDZ010000180.1 GCA_904502055.1 uncultured Clostridia bacterium
CTCCGCAAACAAGCCAAGCGAAGCAAGCCGCTGATTGTGGCAAATGCTCTCCTTCAAAATTCTGTTTCCCATAGCCCCTCCTTTACGCATATGCGTTTATTTTACACCTATTATACCACATTTTTACGTAAAAGTCAATATGTTTTTCGCAATTGAGTAATTTTACAAAAGAGAAACAAAAAATTTACATTTTAAAGTAATAAAAGCGGGTGAGAATAACGCTTTTGCGTTAAATTCACCCGCTTTTAAAAATACCTTCTATTATTTATTGTCCAGCAAATAATCGATCTTTCCGGAAAGAAGCGCCGTAATGCCGCGCAGGATCACATCGGGGCGATCGCGGAAGTTTTGGCGGATCTGCCGTGAGCGATATTCGGAATCAACGTTGAGGGTCGTTTGTAAAATGATTTTTCCCCGCTCCTTTAAAACAACGGTAACGTCGAAGCTGCCGTCGGGCAAGCAACGATCGGAGCAATCCACGGTCACCCCGCGCTTTTTCAGATCGAGGTAACGGAATGCACAGCGGAGTGCCTCGTCCAACACGTCGGGAAGCATATCGCGCGAGAGCTCCTCGGCGACGATCGCGCCGCGGCGCGTGACCGAATAGAGCGTGTCGCCCAGCTCATTCTGCCCGTCCTCGCGGACAAGATCGTTTGCAAGCAGCTCTTGGAATGCCTCGGCGAGATCAATATAAAGGATATAATCTGTCTGCATTACAATGTCATTGACCGTGACGAAGGTCATCGGATAGTTGATGTTTCGCATCAGATACAGGACGAAGACCTTGACGTTGTCGAGTTTTTTTGTGGATTTTGAAGGCATAAAATCCTCCTTTCGCACTTTTGCGGGTGAATTTTCGAACTTTTTGAAAATTATATCACATTTTTTAAAAAAATTCAAGAGATTTGTTTGCAATTTGAAAGATTTTGTGGTATGATATATAAGAGAGGGTCGGCAAGACGCTTGTCGATCGGTTTTTTCCATGGAAGGAGTCTATATCTTATGTTACAAATTGCACTTCTCGGCTTCGGCGTGGTCGGTAGCGGTACCGCCGAGGTTCTGACCGAAAATCAAAAGCAGATCGCGGCATATTGCGGCGACGAGGTGAACGTCAAATACATCCTCGACCTGCGTGAGTTCCCCGAGCATCCTCTGGGAGACCGCGTGGTTCACGATATCAAGGTGATCCTTGATGACCCCGAGGTGGTTCTGGTTGCCGAGATGATGGGCGGTGCGCATCCTGCGTACGATTTCACCCGTGCAGCTCTGGAGGCGGGGAAGAGCGTGGTCACCTCGAACAAGGAGGTTGTTGCGACCTTCGGCGCAGAGCTTCTCGAGCTAGCGCGCGAAAAGGGTGTTTCCTATCTTTTTGAAGCGAGTGTGGGCGGCGGTATTCCGATCATCCGTCCGATGCAGACCGACCTTGCGTCCAACGAGATCCTGTCGGTCAGCGGTATCCTTAACGGTACGACCAACTTTATTCTGACCAAGATGAAGAATGAGGGGGCAGAGTTCTCCGACGTGCTTCGCGAGGCGCAAAAGAAGGGCTACGCCGAAGCGAATCCCTCTGCGGACGTGGACGGACTTGACGCGGCGCGCAAGATCGTGATCCTCGCGGCGCTGGCGTTTGGCAAGCTGCTCAACCCCAATGAAATTTCCACGACGGGAATTACGGGGATCACGAAGGATCACACCGCGGTTGCGGACAAGCTCGGTTGTGCTGTCAAGCTGATCGGTCACACCGAGAAGATCGACGGCAAGGTGCTGGCGCTGGTGTCTCCCTATCTCGTTTCGGGCTCGAACCCGATCTGCCACGTAGACGACGTTTACAACGGCATTCTTGTGGATGCGAATATGCTCGGTCGCGCACTGTTCTACGGTGCAGGTGCGGGCAAGCTGCCGACCGCGAGCGCGGTGGTCGCAGATATTATCGACGTGCTTTCTCACCGCTTCACCGAGCGCAAGCTTCCCGTATGGGTGCCGGCGAAGGCAGACGAGATTGCTGCTGTGGAGGATTACGCTTGCCGCCGTTGCTATCTGATCGAGGGCTGCTCCCGCTGTGCCGAGAAGGCGAAGGCGGCACTTGGCACCGATACGGTCGTGACGCTGGAGGGCGGACGCTTTGCGGTTGTTTCCAAGGAAATGACCGAGCGCGAGGCGACCGAGGCGATCGCTTCTACCGGGCTTACTCCTATTTTCTGCCTGCCCGTTTTGGATTAATCAATTAAAATTTTAAATAAAGTATAAATTTTTCAAATCCTATTGCAAAATCGCAAAAGGTGTGGTATAATATACTGTACAGCGTCAGACTGTAAAACGAGGCCATACCAGCCGGGGAAATAGCGGAGCCCTGTACCTGAAATCCGCTACAGCAGGGGTGGATCCCTCTTCTGAGGATCGAACTCTTACGAATTGAGGCGCATCTGCTGTGTTGACGAATGGGTCTTGCGCAATCGGGACTCGTGAACCATGTCAGGTGGGGGACCAAGCAGCATTAAGCGATCATCTCGATGTGCCGCGAGGGTGCCTGTTCTGAGCAGAGGGTGCGAATATCGCGTGGGAGCGACGTTCGATTTTGAGGTGTATGGTCTTGTTTTGCAGTCCGGCGCTTTTTTCTTGTGAAAAGCGTCGGGCTTTTCAATTTATGGAAGAAGGAAAGAGGTAAAGAATATGAAAATCGGAATCAGTTCTTACAGTTTTGAAAAATACAGAAAAGAAACGGGTGCGGATTTGTTTGAGGTTTGCCGTTTGGCTCGTGAAATCGGATTTGATGCGATCGAGTTCATTGATCTCGGCACGCCCGATCCCATTGCGACGGCGAAGGAGCTTCGCGCGTATTGCAAAGAGATCGGTTTGACGATTGCTTCGCATACCATCGGTGCAGATCTGGTCAACGGCGACGAGGAGGAGATCCTTTCCAAGCTTTACCGTTATATTGATATCGCAGAGGCACTGGGTGCTCCTCTGCTTCGCCACGACGTTTGCTACAGCCTGCCTGAGGGAAAGACGTGGCAGGATGCGATAGAGATCATGGTTCCCCGTATTCGTAAGGTGACGGAGTATGCTAAGGCAAAGGGCATTCGTACCTGCTCCGAGAACCACGGTTATATTTTTCAGGATTCCGAGCGCATGATGGCGTTGATC
>CAJGDZ010000181.1 GCA_904502055.1 uncultured Clostridia bacterium
AGAGGAAATCGGGAACGACTATTGCATAAGAAGTGATTTCAGCGTTCGGGAAAACGCGTTCTCAAAAAACGGAACGCATTCTGTGCCCGTTTATGATACGGAAGCAGGCGTGGAATTCCCCGTTTACTCCGTTGACAGAGGTTATGAGGTGCTTCTCCGAAACACCTCCTTGGATGAATATCTGGCGTACACGGAAAAGCTCACGGCGTACGGATTCGTAAAGTACAGCGCAAACGCAATGCCTGCGGGTCTTTCGTCCGAGGATAGGAATCTGTCCTGCGTTTACACCGCAGAGGAGATCCACGTCTTTTTAAATTGGACGCCGTCGCAAAAATCGGTCAGAATTGTATTCACAAAGCCAACGGATCTTCCTCTGCTTACAAAACCCACTCTGACAGTCGAGGACACGGCGCAAACAAGCATCGCGCAGATTGGTATTGCGGGACTCGGTATGTCTTATGTGATCCAACTGAAGGACTACAGCTTTATCGTTATCGACGGAGGAACGAATGCCGATGACAATGTAAATAAGCTTTACGACTATATGATCGGTAAAACACCCGCAGGAAAAAAGCCAACGGTTGCTTGTTGGGTATTTACACATCCCGATCCCGATCATATCGGTGCTCCCGAGGCTTTTCTCAAAAAATACGCCAAGGAAATCGAGCTGGAATCGGTCGCCTATAATTTCCCGGATTGCAGTGTGCAGAATACCTCGCAGAACGATGAAGCGATCCGTTCCTCGATCTATTCTCTTGAAAATATCATAGCCCGTTCCTATAATGCTGAAATATATACGATCCATACAGGTCAAAAATTTTATTTCAAGGGAGTGGAAATGGAAATTCTCTTCACAGAAGAAGACACGTATCCGCTTACGGTAAAATGCTATAACGATACCACTGCTATGCTGCGTTTTACGTTTGACAACGGAAAAACCTTTACCGTGCTTGGTGACAGCACGGTGCAAACGTCAAAGCTGCTTGCAGATACCTATCGGGAGTATCTCAAAAGCGATATTCTTCAGCTCGCCCATCACGGACTGATCGGCGGTGATGAACAGCTCTATCGGTATATCGATCCCGAATACTGCTTCTGGGCAACCTCAAAGGAGCGATACGAGGGAAACTACGATACCAACAAGGATGGAATCGTAAATGAAAAGGACGTGCAACACTGTCTCGGACAAGGAAACTGTCCTTACAACGCATACATAAGGGATTCCTCTATTCGTGAACGGGTTCACTATCATGCCGGAGAAACGGTTGTGTTAAATATCGAGTGAGCCTCCTTTCGTGTAAGTACTGAACAATCAAACGGTGTTTGCAAGGCTTGCGTCAAACAAGTGTGCGCTTGCCGAATTTGAGAAAGGATAGCAAAGAAATGAAAAATTTATCAACGGATGTTTTGGTTGTAGGAGGCGGAAGCGCAGGCTGCTTTGCCGCAATCAGCGCCGCGCGTGCCGGAGCATCGGTGATGCTGGTGGAAAAGAACGGAATGCTTGGGGGAACGACGACCTGCGGAATGGTCAATTTTCCGGGGCTGTTCCACGCCTTTGGAAAACAGATCATAGACGGCCCCGCATGGGAGTCTATCCTGCGTTGCGTTGCACGCCACGGAGCTGTACTGCCTCCGTTTCCGTATCAAAGTCCCCACCATAATATGCAGCAAATTCTCATAGACATTTTTACGTATTGCTGTATACTTGATGAGATGTGCCTGGAAGCGGGCGTGCGGATTTTGTTACACACCATGGTATCAGAGGTAACAGAGACGGAGCTCGGAGCAGATGTGACGCTAACTGCCAAGGGAGAAAAAATTCACATCCGCGCAGGTGTTTTGATCGATGCTACCGGAGATGCGGATGCCTTACGACTTGCAGGCTTTGCATATCGGATCAGTCAACGTACGCAACCGGCAACGCTGATGAATGATCTTTCGGGGTACGATCCCGACGCGATCGATGAGCATAAATTCAGAGAATACATTCAAAAATGCTATGAAAACGGCACATTGACAATGGAAGATTCCCAAGGGATCGATATGTACCGTCGTGTGATGAAAAAGCGCATCCATATGCACGTTGAAGCCACCGATGCGCACACCTCCGAGGGAAAAACGGCGGTTGAAATAAAAGCCCGTCAGGCGTTGCGGAGGATCCTTGATTGTCTTTCCGGCTTTGAAGGGCTTGAGAACATTCGGGTAGAGCGGACCGGTGCGGAATGCGGAGTAAGAGAAACCGTCAGGATCGTCGGTGAAAAGGAAATGACCGCGGCGGAATATTTGTCGGGTGAAATCAAAGACGATTCGGTTTGCCACGCCTTTTACCCCATCGATCTTCACCGCAGCTGTGATATCAAGCAGATCTTTCTTGAGGACGGTAAAGTTCCGTGCGTTTGCTACGGAAGCCTTGTTCCGAAGGGAGCGAAGCATATGTTGGTGGCAGGACGGTGTCTGTCCTCGGATACCGATGCAAACAGCGCACTTCGGGTACAGGCAACCTGCATGGCAACGGGACAGGTCGCAGGCGTCGCCGCCGCGATATGCGTAAAGCATGGGTATGGGGTTTATGATATACCGATGGATACGCTGAAAAAAGAGCTGCGTAAGCTCGGTGCGATCGTTCCGGGCGATGTCAGCTTTCTTTCTACCCCGTAATTCGTTATTAGTGCACACAACGCAATCTCAAGATACATGGAGGAGCACTTCATTTATGAATCACATGCATCAATATACCACTGTTTATAAGAATTTTTCCGACGCGAGGCCGATCTCCGCACCGATGCATACGTTAGAGCAATTCAATCGCCCGAAGGAACCTCATTTTCCGATGTCGAAATATCTTTGGTCGGTCGGATACACCCGATTCCATGCATACCGCCTGTTTACAACGAAGACAAAGGTTGTGCGTGCCGAGGCTGCATTTTTGTGCGACAACGTGTTCGATCTTTGGCTTAACGGAAAAGCGATTGCGCGCGATACGGTACAGCTTGCCCTGATCGATATTACCGATGCCATATGTGAGGGGGAGAACAATCTGCACCTGCGCGCATGGCAGAGTGGAACGGACGAGCGCTACAGCTCTGCAATCACGGGTGGGATCCGTTTGTTC
>CAJGDZ010000182.1 GCA_904502055.1 uncultured Clostridia bacterium
AGCAAAAAGCGGATTCCCAAAAAGCCTGTTGTCAGCTTTCCTCCGTCCTCGTCAAATTTTCGCACAAGATTTTTGCGAGCTTCTTCCTTTGAAATAATGCCGAAGCTGTAAGAAATTACATACGCACTTTGTGTATCCGACAGGATCTTCCCCTCTCCATCCATAAACAGATTGCGGAAAGCATTTTTGATATTCCGGTACAGTTCCCTGTAATACTCCTCCTCATAATCTCCAATCACCGAGCAAAGCTCAGCCGCCAAACAGGCCGCACGGGCATAATAAAGGGTAGAGACCACACTCTGATCGGTAGGTGTCCCTAAGCAAAGCCAGTCACCGTACTGTCCTTCCTTGGGGCGGATACGATCGGGGCTTTCACGCTGATAGTAATCTAAAAGCCTTTTTAGCGCGGGTAAATTGTCGCGCACCACTTTTATATCGCCGTACATCTTGTAATGGATATACGGAATTTCGGCAATGGCTTCGCTCCACCCTGCCGCCGCATCGTAGCCGGTATAGGAATAGGAGCCTACAGGTGGGAGGGGGGCCACGGCGGGAATAACACCATTTCCAAGCTGTGCGTCGCGAATATCCGCAAGATACTTTTCAAAGAAGGAACGGCAGTCCATATTGAACGTTGCACTCTGACAGAAAATCTGCGCATCTGCTGTCCAACCGAGGCGCTCGTCCCGCTGGGGACAATCGGTGGGAACGTTCAGAAAATTGTCCCTCTGCCCCCAAAGGGCGTTTTTATATATTTGATTTACGATTTCGTTGTCACAGGAAAAGCGCCCCGTGGCTTTCAGATCGGAGTACATGGCCTCGGCAATAATATCCACAATTTTCGCCTTGCCTAAAATTTTGATCTCGGCATACCGAAACCCGTGGAAGGTAAAAAGCGGTCGGAACTCTTCCTGTCCTCTGCCCGACAGAACAAAAACGTCCGTTGCCTCCGCCTTGCGAAGATTCTCGGTATAAAGTGCGCCGTTATCCAAAAGCTCTCCGTGACGTATCACAATCTTGGTCCCCTTTTCCCCTTCGAATACACACCGCAAAACACCCGAAATATTCTGCGACACATCATAGAGGTATGTGCCGTCCTTCTGATCAACCAGTACAGGCTTAAAGGTGTGTTTTACCCTGATAGGGGGTATCCTCACCTCATCCAAATACACGTTACGTGAAAATTTAAAGACACTGACTGCCGCGTTATGCCAAAGAGAATCGTCATAATGAAATGCAGAAAAATCACCGAGAGAACAGTTGTTGTCCACGTACTCCCCCATATAGATATCACTTCTTCGTATGGCGCCACGGCTTGCTTTCCATGTCTCGTCGGATGCAATTTCCTCCGTCGTACCGTCTGTGTATTCAATTTTCAGAAGTGCTGTAAACTCAACGCGGTCGCTGTAACCGTTACGGCGGAAGGCGTATGTGGAACCAAGATGCCCAACCGCCCAGCCATCTCCAGCCACAACTCCTACGGCGTTGTTTTTGCAAAGCTTATCGGTTACATCATACCGCATAAAGGGCAATTTTTTGGAATAATCCACCCATCCCGGCGAAAGGTAGTCATCCGACACCTCTTCCCCGTTCAGATAAAGTTTATATACACCGAGTGCCGAGGCAAACAGCGTGGCTCGCGCCACCTCTTTTTCCAAAGAAAAGCACTTCCTGAAATAGGGCGACGGATTTCCGTACTTATCATAGGCCGACTTGTATTCTCCTGTGTTATAGTAGATCCATTTCGATGTAAAAAGCATTTTCTTTCTCCCTATTACGTTTTTTCGGGCTATAAGATAACCGCCGCATTTTGCGCGGTCTTTTTGCAGAAATCACAGACTTCGCAATTCTTGTCACAACCGAGAATATGTTCAAAGAACCCCTTGGTAACACGGGTATTGTCAAGCACCACGCCTTTGAGGTCACGGGAAAAGGACGGCTCGGTAAGGTCAAGCAGATTGGAGCGGTAGCTTCCCCTGGCATAAGCCCCCACAATCATGCGCATCCGCCCGTGCATTCGCGTGGCGAGCTTCATCTCGCTAAAATACGGCTCGTAATAGTGTGTATCCTCAGGTCGTACCCATGTTCCCTGCAAAAAGTAAGCCATCGCGTCCTCTTTTTTCATGGAACGGAAATACTTATGGCAAGGTGATGGCAATCCCCCCCACGAATCGTCTATAATCGAATCCGCACCTTGATGGGCGACCAGATTATCGTGGAAGGTCTGAAATCCGCAATAAGGCATACATCCGCTGTTGGCAAGGATGCAAAGAGCTTTCCCGTGTCTGTCACACCATGCTTTTAGTTCTTCTATCTTTTTCAGATCGCGGTTACATTCCTTCGCCATGTAAAATCCGTCAAAATATTCGCTCAGCTGCTCCATTGCGCGAATCGTACCGACACGCATATTGACAGATGCGATCACCTTGATCTCTCCCCTGAAGTGCGAGGATATCACATCGGCGGCAAAGGGCGAGGTAGTGGTTACACGGCCGATGTCGACTTCCTTTTTCAAATATTCGCACAGGAACAAAATCCTGTCCCGAAAGGCTTGGGAGACAGCCTCTTCCCCGTAACAATTGGCATTGAGGAGCAACGTCAGCGTTTTTCCCATGACGCGGATCTCCTTCAACTCCCGAAGAAGCACCGTTTTCACGGCATCCGCATCTCGTTCCGAGCAAAGGGGTAATCTCCCGCTTTTCTCATCCGCCCACGAAAAGTACACGTTGCTAATGCTTCCATGATAATCACGGCAGAGGTCAACCACACTTTCAAACTCGTCCGGCAACTGATATCCAATGGAATACTTCATCATCAAAACAGCGTGGTATCCACGTCCTTTTCCTCGACCACGTCCTCCCCGTCACGTTTGCTGCGATCGATCATCCAAGGCTTTCTCTTTCTGAACTCATTTTTGAACTTGTGAGTCAGCACACCCTTTTTCTCCAAGTGGATATAGCATTCACGCATACAGCCTCTTGCACCTTCAAGGGCGTGGTTGTGGCGCATATAACGCACCAAGCCGAAGTTTCGTTGCATTTCTCTGTCCTTTGCCGTGGTATCGATACCTTTTGATTCTACGTCAAACGGATTGTATTCGGGAAC
>CAJGDZ010000183.1 GCA_904502055.1 uncultured Clostridia bacterium
ATGTTCACGATCTTAACCGATACAACGTCTTCTACATTGTATGTATTGCGGAAGAGCACCCAAGGATTGGTGTCCTCGGTCTTGTAGCCAAGAGAAATTCTCTTCTTCTCAGCGTCAAAGCTCTTAACGAAGACCGTGATCTCCTCGCCGATCGAAACGACCTCAGCGGGACTCTTGATACGCTTCCAGGAAAGCTCGGTTGCGTGAACCATACCGTCAACGCCGGCACCCAGGTCAACAAATGCGCCGTAGCTGGTCATGCTCTTAACCTTACCGGTGTAGTACTTACCCTCCTCGATCTCTGCCCAGAAAGCAGTCTCGAGTGCGCGGCGCTCCTCGCGGAGAACGACACGGATCGAACCGATTGCCTTCTTACCGTAAGGCTTGATCTCGATAACCTTGAGCTTAACAACGGTGCCGACAAGCGTGGAAAGATCTCCGTCCTTCGGAACGCCGGTCTGCGATGCGGGAACGAATACGCGTACCGAGTCAACGATGACAACAACGCCACCCTTAACCACCTCGGTAACCTTACCCTCAAGGATATCACCGTTCTCGCTTGCCTGAACGATCTTGACCCAGTTCTTGTCCGAGTCAACACGCTTCTTGGAAAGCTCAGCTACGCCTTCAACGTCGCTTACGCGAATAACGAAGGCCTCTACCTCGTCGCCAACCTTGAACATCTCGGTCAGCTTTACAGAAGAATCGTCTGTGATCTGCTCGGCCTTGATCATGCCTGTGACCTTCGTGCCGAGGTCAAGCTGCAGATCTGCGTCTGTAACCTTGGTCACGATGCCAATAACGGTGTCTCCTGTATTTAAAGTTTTGAAAGATTCGTCGAGCATTTGGGCAAAATTTTCTTCGCTCATGTTTTTAAAAACCTCCTCTATTATATCGCTCGGCGTCGACGCACCGGCGACAATTCCCACTGTTTTGTGGGTGTTCGGCCAAAAGGCTTCCAGCTCCGACGCCGATTCGATCATAAACGTATTCTCGCAAGATTCCCTGCAAATGTTTGCAAGCTTGGCGGTATTGGAGCTTTCCTTGCCGCCAATCACGATCATTGCGTCACACATCTTTGACAGTTTCTTTGCCTCGACCTGCCTTTTTTCCGTAACATTACATATTGTATCAAAAATAATTGAATTTGTATATAGTTTTTTGATAATTTTTTGAGTTTTTTTCCACTCTGACAAATTATAGGTCGTTTGAGCGGCAAAAACGGGCATTTTTTTGTGCAATCCGCCAATATCGGTTTGGCAAAATGCCGATTCGAGCTCCTCGGCAGAGGAAAAAACGTGCGTCTCGCCGTCAAAATAACTTCGGATTCCAATCACCTCCGGGTGCCTCTCGTCACCCATTAAAATAAAGATCTGGTTTTCACTGTCACACTCGGCGGCGATCTTGTGGATCTTTTTGACGTACGGACAGGTGCAATCCTCGACCGAAAAATACGGATAGAGCCTTGAAAGCTCCTTGAGACGTTGCTCGGTTTCACGCGGAACACCGTGCGCACGCAAAAACAGTGTTACGGGGATCTTCTCACTTGCGGTCTGCGCGATCCTCTCGACCTCACCGATCTCAACGGAAAAAACGCCCTGCTTTTCCAGTCGCTCCAAATAAATGGGATTATGGATCAGGTGTCCGAGGGTATAAATGCGCCCTCTTGCCTGTCGGATCTTCGCTTCGATGCGCTCGGTCGCCCGCTTGACGCCAAAGCAAAAGCCGGCATGCTCGGCAACGGTTATTTTTTGAGACATACTTCCGCTTCCTCTCCAAGCGCACAAATTTTATCGAAAATTTCCTCGGAAATTCTCGCATACTCGCCCGAGGCCTTCGGGTCATATCCAAATGCCGAAAAAGGAATGGGCTTGCCGATGGAAACCACCACCCGAGAAAAGGTCTTCGCGGAATAGCCCTTGCGGTAAATATTCACCGGAAGGATCGTAGCATCGGCGTGCATTGCGATCATCGCCGCGCCGTTTCGGATCTTGGTTTCGCGCGGATTCTTGTTCGGCTGTCTCGTTCCCTGTGGGAAAAGACCGACACATCCGCCTTCATTCAAAATGCGAATGGCGTTTTTCACCGCGCCAACGTCACTTCCCGACCGATCGACGGGATAGGCTCCAAGCGCGCGGATAAGTCCCGACAAAAGCGGGATCTTAAACAACTCCTTCTTTGCCATAAAGCAAGGCTGATGCTTCTTGAGTGCATCAACGATCAAAATCGGATCGATCGCCGAAACGTGGTTACAGCAAACCAAAAACCCGCCGTCCTGCGGTTCGTTCTCCTCGCCCACCACTTTGATACGGAACAACCAGCGAACGGGATAACGAAACAGAAAACAGATCAATCGAAAAAAGAAGCTCCGCTTATCTTTTTTTTTTGCCAGCTTACGCTCAATGATCTCGATGGCCTTGTTAATGCTCTCCTCCAGGGTATACTCCGAGGTGTCAAGAAGAATGGAGTCCTCAGCGGGAACGGCAGGCGCGATCTCGCGGTTTCTGTCCTGCTCGTCGCGCGCGATCATATCCGCAAGGACCTCCTCATAGGTCACGTTCATGCCCTTTGCCACAAGCTCAGCCACGCGGCGCTCTGCGCGCTTCTCGTTGGATGCGGTCAAGAAGATCTTGACATCAGCGTTTGGCAGAATGACCGTGCCGATATCTCTTCCGTCCATAACCACGCTGGTCGATGCGGCGATCGAGCGTTGGGTATCCAAAAGAAAGCTTCTCACCTCAGGAATCTTGGAAACGGTAGACGCATACATTGAGATCTCGGGCTCACGGATCTTGTCACCGAGATTTTCGCCGTTAAGATACACACACTGCGTGCCGTCCTCATATTTTACCTCAATATGGATCCGAGGCAAAAGGGCGATCACACCGGGCGCATCGGTCTGCTCTACGCCGTTTTCGCGGACAAAATAGCCGATGGTGCGGTAAAGCGCACCCGTGTCCACGTAAACGATGCCCATTTTTGCGGCGATTGCCTTGGCGATCGTGCTCTTACCTGCGCCACTCGGTCCGTCGATTGCAATCTGAAACATATTCTTCTCCA
>CAJGDZ010000184.1 GCA_904502055.1 uncultured Clostridia bacterium
GGGAGGTGTACTGTGCGTCACAGTTGTACTTCTCGGCAAACATGGTCGCGCTCGATGCTGCGGGGGTGCAGGCAAGGATGGTGACAACGGTGACGGTCGCATCGGACAGCGGAATGCCGACAAGGATGGCAAGCTTCATAAGCCCGAGCACCGCAAAGGGAAGCGCAAAGTGACGAAGCAGGAAGAATACATACATGTATCCGTCGTTGATAAAGCCCTTGAGGTTGATTTTCGCAAGGCGAATACCAATGACCACCATCGAAAGGGGTGCGACAAGTGCACGAAGCATATCCATCGACTCCGGAATTACGGAAAGACCGATGTTTATAAAGCCGGTGCTCTTCACTCCGCTGATAAGACAGATAAGACCGATGACCGATGCAAGCGTGACGGGGTGGAAAACCACCTTGGAGAGCGATACCTCACGCTTTGCACGAAGGTAAAGGTCCACAGCATCAGAGTCGCCGTCGGCGTCAAGGTCCTCCGCCTTGTTTCTTGTGCAAAGGATGACACCAACCGTCCAAAGGAAGAGGTTGAAGGAAATGTTGTAGATAGAGGCGTAGATTGCCATCTCGGGCTTATCCGCAAAGATGTACTGAATAAGCGGGATGCCCATAAATGCCGCATTTGAGAAGATGGTTGCAAATTTAAGCATTCTGCCCCTTGCGACGGGTGCCCTGTCAAAGACGGGGATTGCAACGGCGGTAAAAATTGCGTGTGCGATAAGCGAGATGACGAATACCGCAAGCACATCCTGCCAGATGTCGGCGAAGTTTGCGGTGCAGTCAAGGTATGCGTCGACGATAAGCACGGGCTGTGCAATATAAAGAACAAGGTTTGAAAGACCCTTGCCGAATGTGTCGCTGCACATTTTAAGCTTGGCAAGGAGGACGCCGGGGACCATCATTATAAAGAGGATGGCGACGTTTGTGATAAGTGCGGAAATGTCCATTTTTTCTCCTGAAATAAATTGGGTTTTATGTTGAAAAATTTGGTGTCTAATAAAAAAACGCACTTATTCTATCACAAAGGACACATAGTGTCAATATTTTTTTGAAAGGTTTTTGTATTTTTCTTTACTTTATTTTCTCCGTGTGGTATAATCGGCAGGTAAAGACAGTTTTTATACAGCAAGGAGAGAAAAAATGAAGAATTTTATCCATTTCAGATATGTGTATTCCTTTTACAGCGACGGCGAACTCGTGCTCGAGGACATCTTCGACGAGAGGTTTGAGGTGAGCGAGGGATGCCGCTTCACCATCCATGACCAGGAGGATGGCAGCTTCCTTGTCTCCGAGATAAAGGACACCGCCGACGGCAAAATGGCGGTGCTCACCTTCCCGAATAAGGACAACATGTGCCTTTACGAGGGCAGGGCAGAGGAGCTGTCATACGACGAGTACTACACCGTCATGGGCGATGACAACCACAATGTCTATGTCGGCAGCGTGACCCTCGAGGTGGAGAGATAAGCGACATTTCGCACGGTCTTACGGCTGCTTGGCGGCGATTTCACGCGCGGAGTAATGCCCCGCGACGGGGCAAAGTCACGGAAAAAGCGGGCGTTTTGCCCGCTTTTCATTTATTAAACAATCTTAAATATTAATAAATTGTGTCTAAAATGGGCGAAAAGTGTTGACATTTTTTGCGAACGAGAGTATAATTATACCAAGGCGGAGACGCCAAAACACAAAAGGAGAAACAAAAATGAAAAAGATTATTGCACTTTTACTCGTTGTAGTTATGCTCTTTGCTCTTTGCTCCTGCGGTCTTTCCAGAAAGCCCGAAGGCTACAAGAAGGCTCTTGAGAAGAAGTTTGACGACGACATCGAGGTAGATCTCATTGAGAGCGAGACCGAGATCAAGTATCTTGGTATGCTCTTTGGCATCGATTACGATGATGTTACTGCTGTTCTTGCTATCGAGCATGAGGATCACGGCGTTGGCTATGTTATTTACTGCGAGAAGTCCAAGGATGCAAAGGAAGTTAAGGAAGATTGCCTTGATGTTGCAGAAGAGGATGACGATATCATCGTTAAGAAGAGCGGTAAGGCTGTATTCATCGGCGAAGAGGATCTTTGGAAGAAGATCAAGGGCGTATAATCCCGTTCATTTGAAGATATCTTACATAGCGACCCCGATTTTTTCGGGGTCGCTTTTTCCTTTTATCGGTTGTTTTTGGCGTAAGCTGTGTAGCGAGGGCGTTAGATCGCACGGCGATATTTTGTTGACAAGTGTCTGTGCCTGTTGTATAATTATATTGGAAACGGCGATTTTGCAAAACGGGGAGGACGAAATGAAAAGGGTTATTGCGTTATTACTTTTATTGACAACGACTTTTTCGCTTGTTTCCTGCACGGGAATGCGACGGGAGCCCGCGGCGTATAAGGCCGCCATTGAAAGAAAGTACGGTGAACAGCTTGAGGTGGTTCTGTATGAAGACATCTCGTACCGTCAGGGGTGGGGAAGTAAGTTCGGCATTAACGGTGTCGTTATTGATACCATCCTTATTATTAGTTATGAGGGTGAGGTAAGCGGATACGTTGTTTATTTTAAGGCATCCAACAACGCAAAAGATGCGGTGCAGAAATTCAGGCGCGCTCTCATAATGTCCTCGCTTGAGGACACGTGCGTTGTGAAGAAAAGGGGCACGGTTGTTTTTATGGGTGATAAGAAGCTCTGGCGTTATATTAAGTGGGTTTAACCGCCCATATGTGAAGTGGCTCTGATTTTTCGGGGTCGCTTTTCTGTTTTCCTTGACAAACAGCAAAATATATAGTATTATATAAGCGATTTTATTGATACATCGAGGTTTTATTATGAACTTTTTACTCCACGCCCATGAGGGGCACGAGCACGCCGAGGGCGTAAGCCACGGTCACGGCCCCGTCGTTGAGGCAATTGAACACTTTTTGAAGGAAAACTGGGGCGGCTTCGGCGAGTTCCTTGCCGAGGTTGTGCTTCACGCCATTGTTGAAACGCTCAGCATTGTGTTTTTCCTCTTCCTTACATACCTTCTGCTTGAGTTTATCGAGCACAGGGCAAAGGACAAAACCGAGA
>CAJGDZ010000185.1 GCA_904502055.1 uncultured Clostridia bacterium
GCTTTCCGTCAGCGCAAGGTCGGCAATCCGACAAAGAGAGCTTGCTCTCTTTTCGGCTTGCAGACCTCGCGCGCCTGAGACCTTCTCACGCGTGAGAAGGTCTCAAAATGACTCGGATAACGGACTATACGTTGTTTTCGCGTTACCGTTTGGGCTCCGTAATATCCAAACCCATTTTGCCCTGTGCAAAGGTTTCGTCCACCTTTTTAAAGGTGGCGGGGTATGGGGCAGAGCCCCACGTCCTCTCACCGATAAACTTCAATTTATTGTTTCCAAAGCACGATGCGCAAGGGTTTGTTTTTGGCTTTGGCGAGGTCGATGGTGTGCTTGGTTCCGCGTGAAGCGCCGTCCCAGATCACCAGCACCTCGTCGCAAAGCCCCACCATTTGCTCGTTACGCTTGATCGGCGCACCCTTTCCGTACCTCTCATATTTAGGCCGAAGGATGAGCTTGGAGAGTCGATGCTCGTCGGCGTATTTCTCCGCGAGCGTATCCACGCCGTCCGCGCCGCCGCTGATAATGCACTCCACCCCCTTTGGGATGTATTCGTCCAAACAAAAATCCGTAATTCCTCTTGAGCCTACAACTAAAAGTTTCATATTGCCCCCTTATATATTTGGATAATAAGTATTTATATAATTATATAATTGAAAAAAGAAATTGTCAACAAAATATATATGAATTAGAATATATAAAAAAAGGGGGAGGAATAAATATGATTCGTCTCACACTCGCCGAATACCTCGATAGTCATAATATTACGCGATATAAGCTCTCAAAGCGCACGGGAATCAGCTTTCAAATTATAGACCGCTATTATAAAAATCAATTGATTCGATATGATTCCGATCTTCTTGACAGAATGTGCCAAGCCCTTTCCTGTGACATTTCCGACCTTATCGAATATAGAAAATAACAAAAGCCATAAGGGTTTTGCAACCTTTATGGCTTTTATTTTCCCAAAAATTTTCGGGGGCTTTTTGAAAAAGCCCCCTTGGTGTTTTCTTAGTCAATGGATTTGTCGATAGCAAAGCGCGTGATCTTGCGCGAGGTGTTCTTGGGGAACTCCGTCTCGCGGATCTTGACAAGACCAACGGTCTTATAGGAAACGTTCTTCTGGTTGATCTTCTTGATCTCCTCGGTAAAGTATGCCTTTGCGTCCTCGATGCCATGCGCCTTGAGCCCGTCAAAGTCGGGATAGATCTCGGCCACGATGACCTCCTTGGAGGGGTCACTCTTGCTCTCGCCCGCGTAGACCACCACCTCATTGACGCCGTAAACGCCTTGAATGTCGGTCTCGATCTCCTCGGGGTAGACGTTCTTGCCGTTGGAGAAGATGATGAGGTTCTTCAGGCGTCCCGTGATGTAGATCCACTGGTCGTCGCCCTCCAGCTCCACCTTTCCGTAGTCACCGGTGTGGAAGAAGCCGTCCTCGTCGATTGCGGCGCGCGTCGCTTCCTCTTCCTTATAATAACCGAGCATCACGTTGGGGCCGCGGTATGCGATCTCGCCCTCGCCGTTCTCGTCGGGGTCGATGATCTTGACCTCGCCGCCCACAATGGGCAGACCGACCGAGCCGGTCTTACGGTACTCGTTACGGTTGCAGGAAATGAGGGGCGCGCACTCGGTGATACCGTAGCCGTTGAGAATGGTGATGCCGATGCTCTCAAAGAAGTCAATGATACTCTGGTTGAGCGCCGCGCCGCCGCAAATGATCATCTCGATCTCGCCGCCAAAGTTCTTTGTAACCGACTTGAAGAGCGTTTTTCTCATATCGACGCCCACCTTGAGAAGGCCATTGGACACCTTGATCAGCTTTTTGAGCATCTCCAGCTTGCCCGTCTTTTCGGCGGTGGACATAATGCGCTTGTAGAAGGTCTCCACAAAGAGCGGCACCAGGATCAGGTGCGTCGGACGGAAGTCCTGAAGCTCCTTCATGATATACTTGATGCCCGAGGAAACATAGATCTCACAGCCCAGGGCAAAGTGACCGGCAATGTTGATGGTGGAGCCAAAGGTGTGGTGAGGCGGAAGCACCAGCAGCGTGCGGTCGGTGATCTGGAAATTGTAAATGCCCTGCTCCATATCCGAGCAGATGTTCTTCTGCGAAAGCATAACGCCCTTGCCCTTGCCCGTCGTGCCCGAGGTGAAAACGATGGATGCCAGGCGGTCGGCGTCGATCTCGTAGTCGAAATAGCCCGTGTCGCCGGATGCCACCTTCTCAGCACCCTTGGCGCGAAGCACACCAAGTGCCTCAGCCCCCTCAAAGCCGGTCTCGCCCATCGAAACAACGCACTTCAGCGTGGGAACCAGCTCGCGAATGGTGGCCGCCTTTTGTGCCTGCGCGGGAGAAATAAACGCAAACTCGCACTCGGCGCGGTTCATGATGGCCGCCAGCTCCTCGGCGGAGTATTCCTTATCGATCGGCACACCGATCGCACCCATTGCCATCGTGGCAAAATAGGTGAAGATCCAGAACGGCGATGCCTCGCCAATGATAGCCACGGTCTTGTCACGCATGCCCATCGAGATCAGCTCGGTACCAAGATCCCTCACGTAGTCCGCACTCTCGCGGAACGTGTAGTGCTTGGCCTCGGCATCGCTCGGCTTCGTGCGGTAGCTCAGCGCATAGCGGTCGCCATAACGCTTCGCCGCCCCCTCCACAAGGCTACGCATATTTTCCAAAGGAAGGGTTTCATATAAAGGATAATTTGCCTTTCGGTTCTTGAATGCCATAATTTCCTCTTTCCGTCTGCCCTCGGCAGAGCTTTTGCAAACAATGTTGTTTTTACAACAATTTTTCTTATTATACCATATTTTTACCGGTTTGTCAATCCTTGTTTTGCCGCCGGACTCTTTTTGGAGCAAAAAAAAGAGATAAACCTTCTATTTATTATACCGCACACGCCTCAAAAATGCAAGGGCATCGCGCAAATTTCAAAAATCCTCCCAAAATCTCTTGACACTTCTCTTCCTGTGTTCTATAATGGGATGGTTAAATTTTGATTTGTCGAAGTGTTTTAGTTGGCTGGGGATACGGTCGCTTTTTGAAAAAA
>CAJGDZ010000186.1 GCA_904502055.1 uncultured Clostridia bacterium
GGGCTTTGTGGACTCGGGTGACGTGCTCGCCGACGGCTGTGAGGCGTTTTCAAGCGAGGAGATGCACCAAATGCTCGAGTGCGCCAAGGAATTTTGCCCCCGATGCGAGCTTCGCGGAATGGAATAAGATCAAAGGAGCCAGGCATCCCGCCGGGCTCCTTTTGCAATGCATGAAAACACGCGTTTTTTTCAGGAAAAAGCTCTCGGCTCTTGAAAAAACGGACAACGTGTGCTATAATAATGGCGATCAAAAAATAGGAGAAGCATTATGCCAAATTACAAGGATACAAAACACAGCCGCGTTTTTGAGCTCTTTGAGGAGCTTTCGAAAATCCCACGCGGCTCGGGCAACCGCGCCGCCATCGCCGCCTTCTGCGCGGATTTTGCCGAGAAAAATTCTCTGCGCTATGTTGTTGATGACGCCAAAAACGTGATCATATACAAGGATGCAAGCCGCGGCTATGAGAATGCCGAGCCCGTCATTTTACAGGGACATCTCGATATGGTCTGCCAAAAGACCGTCGCCAGTCCCATCGATTTTCTCACCGACGGCATCGAGCTTGTGCGCGAGGGCGACACGCTGCGCGCAAACGGAACCACACTCGGCGCGGACAACGGAATTGCCGTCGCTATGGTGCTTTCCATCCTTGAACGTAACGACATTCCCCACCCGCCAATCGAGGCAGTCTTTACCACCGACGAGGAGATCGGTATGCTGGGTGCCGTCGAGATTGACACCTCACTTCTCTCGGCAAAAAAGCTGATCAACCTTGATTCCGAGGAGGACGATACCGTTACCGTTTCGTGTGCGGGCGGAAGCGACTTCAAAGCTTTTATGTCTCTAAAGAGACAATCTGTAACAACTAACATTGTAAAAATCTCGCTTAGCGGCCTTAAGGGCGGACATTCGGGCGTGGAGATCGCAAGCCACCGCGTAAACGCCGCCACGCTTTCGGGACGGCTTCTGAGTTATCTGGCAACCAAGGTAGATTTTGATCTTGTTTCGATCAACAGCGGCACAAAGGCCAACGCCATTCCCTGCGCCGCCGAGATCATTCTGGCCACCGCACAACCGCAAGAACTTGCGGCGTTTGCCCACAAGTATCTTGACGAGATCCGGGCCGAGATTACACACAAGGAGCCCGACTTTACCGCAGAAATTATAGAGGAAACCAAAGCAGAGTGTCCCATAATAGACAAAGAAGCAAAAAAGCAACTTATTTTCGCCCTTACCTGCACTCCGTGCGGCGTAATGGAAATGAGTGCCGTGATCGAGGAACTTGTGGAGACCTCACTCAACCTCGGTATCCTTTCGACCGACGGCGACGAGGCGGTGCTCTGCTATGCACTTCGCAGCAACAAGGCATCGGCGCTTGCCGCGCTTGAGCAAAAAATGAAGACCTTTTATTCACTTTTGGATGTGACCGTCAGCACGTCGGGACACTACCCGCCCTGGGAGTTCAAAAAGGACAGCGCCCTCACCACCCTTTATACGGAGACCTACCGCGATCTCTTTGGCACTGCCCCCAAGGTGGAGGCCATTCACGCAGGCCTCGAATGCGCCGTGTTCTCGTCCGCGATTCCCGGTGTGGATTGTATTGCCATCGGCCCGAACGTTTATGACGCACACACGGTCTTGGAACGCCTGAGTATCGCATCTGCCGAAAAGACCTATGTCCTTCTCCTTGAGCTTCTGAAGCGGCTCTCCGCATAAAAATCGTCAATAAAAAAGAAAAACCCCCTTGACAAAAGGGGGTTTTTGTTGTATACTATTTCCCGATAATGCAAGGATGAAGTCTGCGTTTTCGCCCTCGTACCCCAGAGAAGGATGCCTTGGCTGTGAGCATTCCGTACGTGCGAAAGATCGCGTTTCGCTTCGGAGCAGATTCCGTGAGGCCTCGGCAAGTAGCGGGATACGGTGACACCGTTATATGTCAGCTGAGTGTTAGCTTTGGCTAGAATTACGGGTGGTACCGCGAGTGCTCTTGCACCTCGTCCTGTTTGGACGGGGCTTTTTTTGTTCCCAAATCAAAAATTCAAATACAACATAATACAGAAAGGAAAGGATTTTCAAAAATGAAGGAAAAGCTTGAAAAGATCCTTGGGGAAGCCCTCTCGCAAATCGGCGGAGGCGCAGATCCCGAACAGATCCGTATCCAATATCTCGGAAAAAAGGGTGAGCTCACCGCCGTTCTTCGCGGTATGGGACAGCTCACACCCGAGGAGCGCCCCATCATCGGTCAGTTGGCCAACGACGTACGCGCTAAGATCGAGGAGGCTCTGGACAAAGCCAACGAGTCCCTCAAGGCCAAGCAGCTTGAGGAAAAGCTGAAAAGCGAAAAGCTGGATGTGACCATGCCCGTCACTCCGCTTGCCACCGGTCATCATCATCCCCTCTCGCTCACCCAGCGTGAGATGGAGGAGATCTTCATCGGTCTTGGCTTCTCGATCATCGAGGGTCCGGAGGTGGAGTATGACTACTACAACTTCCAGGCGCTCAACATTCCCGAAAACCATCCCGCAAGAGACACTCAGGATACCTTTTACATTACCGACAACATTCTTCTCCGTTCGCAGACCTCGCCCGTACAGGTACACGCAATGGAAACCCAGCGTCCGCCTCTCCGCGTAGTTTCGCCCGGACGCGTTTACCGCTCGGACGCACTTGACGCGACCCACTCGCCGCTCTTCCACCAGTTTGAGGGTCTTGTGGTAGACAAGGGCATCACGATGGGCGACCTTAAGGGCGTGCTTGACGCCTTTGCCAAAAAGATGTTCGGTGAGGAAACGCGCACGCGCTTCCGTCCTCACCACTTCCCCTTCACCGAGCCCTCGGCAGAGGTTGACGTTTCCTGCTTTGCTTGCGGCGGCAAGGGCTGCCGTCTGTGCAAGAACGAGGGCTGGATCGAGATCCTCGGTGCCGGTATGGTACACCCCTTCGTGCTTTCCAACTGCGGCATCGATCCCGAGGAATATTCGGGCTTCGCCTTCGGTATGGGTATTGAGCGTGTAGCCATGATCAAGTACGGCATTGA
>CAJGDZ010000187.1 GCA_904502055.1 uncultured Clostridia bacterium
CTCAAAATGACTCGGATATCGGATCATACGTTGTTTTCGCGTTACCGTTCGGGCTCCGTATCAAGCGTAGCCGTTTTGCTTGTAGGGAAAAGTTTTGCGGAGCTTTTTCAAAAGCGACCGTATCCCCAGCCAACGTAAACGCACCGGTAAATCAAAATTTGAACGATAAAAAGGCGGAGCTGTTCGCTCCGCCTTTGGTTTGGTTTGTTTTACTTAATGGCAACAACTGCGCCGGCGTAGGTGTCTGCGATGTAAGCGGCAACCTTCTCGGACTGAAGAGCCTCAACGAGTGCCTTGATCTTGGCGGAGTTCTCGTTGCCCTTCTGAACGGCTACGATGTTGGCATAGGTCTGAGCGGCCACGCCCGAAGCATCCTCGGAGGCGAGAGCGTCAGCGATTTTAAGACCTGCGCCGATGGCGTAGTTACCGTTGATAACGGCGATCGTGCCCTCGTCGCTGTTCTTGAGCTGTGCGGGAACCATCTGTGCCTCAACGGGAACGATGTTGTATCCGCCGTTGTCCACGATGTCAAGGTGCGATACGCCAATCTCTGCGCTTGCATCGGCAGGAAGCGTAATGAGGCCCTCCTGCTGAAGCAGGAACAGAGCGCGCGTCTCGTTGCTGTCGTCTGCGGGGATCAGGATGGTGGCACCTGCGGCAAGCGCCTTAAGGTCGGTCACGCCGTTGCCGTAAACGCCGAAGGGCTCGTAGTGAACAAGACCTGCCGAAACGATCTCGGTCTTATTGTCGGCGTTGTAGGAGTTAAGGTAAGGGGTATGCTGGAAGTAGTTGGCATCCAGCTCGCCGTCCGTAACGCCCTTGTTGGGAAGGATGTAGTCATCGTAAACCACGATGTCCAGCGTGTAGCCGGCGGCCCTCAGGTCGTCCTTAACCACCTCCAGGATCTCAGCGTGAGGCGTAGAGCTTGCGCCTACCTTGATGACGTTCTCGTTCTTTTCGCCGCCGCAAGCACAAAGAATGCCCAGCGCAAGAACCAGAATGAGTGCCAGAGAAAGAATTCTTTTCATGATGTGTCTCCTTTTATGTTTTTAATTATTTTATACGCTTATCGCATTTGCGTGCGATCCACATACCAAGCTCCTGAATGACCTGAACGATGATGACGATCAGCACCACACTGAACCAGATGATATCGGGGTTGGAGCGCTGATGGCCGTAAATGATAGCCAGCGCGCCAAGTCCGCCGCCACCGATGGTGCTTGCCATCGCGGAATAGCCGAGAATGGTCACCACCGAGATGACCGCGCCCACAATAAGCGCGGGCTTTGCCTCGGGCAAAAGCACCTTGGTCACGATCTTCATATTGGGCGTACCCATAGCCTGCGCCGCCTCAATGACGCCCGCGTTCACTTCCTTGATGGAGGACTCCACCATACGCGCCACGTACGGCGCGGCGGCAATGACCAGCATCACGATCATAGCCTTGTTTCCAAGGCTTGTCCCCACGATGGCCTTGGCCACGGGAAGCATGGCCACCATCAGAATAATGAAGGGCATACTGCGGAAGATGTTAACGATAATGCTCAGCGTTTTGTTAAGCCACTTGATCGGACGAATGCCGCCCTCATCGGTCACGGAAAGAAGAATGCCCAAGGGCAGACCGATCGCGTAAGCGATCGCGGCCGAGAGGAAGGTCAGATAAACGGTCTCCCAAATGCCTCTTTGTATGTATCCGTTCTCCCAAAGCTGAACGAACATATCGGAAAAGTAAGATAAAATCTTGTCCATGCCTTACTCCTCCCTAAGATACGAAATTTTCTTGTTATTCAGATACGCGATCACGCGCTCCGCCTTGCGATCGTCGTCGGGAAGCTGAATGATCATCTGCCCGTACGCCCTGCCGTCAAAATCCTTGGTGTCGGCAAAAAGAATGTTGACAGGCACCTGGCATTCCAGCACCAAATTGGAGATCACGGGAAGCGTGGATGCCTCGCCGTTGAACACGATACGCAGCTTTTTGCCACCCGTCACCGACTTTACGGCCAGCGAATCGGGGAAGATCAGCTCCTTGGCGATCTCGCTCTTGGGCGCGGTGAAGATCTCCGCCACGTCGCCGACCTCAGCGATCTCGCTCTTGTCAATGACCGCCACGCGGTCGCAGATCTTGTCGATGACCTTCATCTCGTGCGTGATGATGACAATGGTCACGCCCAGCTCGCGGTTGATCCTTTTCAGAAGCTCCAGGATCTGCGCGGTGTTGTTGGGGTCAAGCGCACTGGTCGCCTCGTCGCAAAGAAGATATCTCGGATTGGTGGCAAGCGCTCTGGCAATGGCCACTCTCTGCTTTTGTCCGCCCGAAAGCTGGGACGGATAGGCCTTCTGCCGATCGGCAAGTCCGACAAGCTCGAGAAGCTCCACCGCACGCTCCTTGGCGTCTGCTCGCTTCCAGCCGTCGATCTCCAGCGGGTAGCAAACGTTGCCAAGCACGGTTCTCTGCTCCAGCAGATTGAAGCCCTGGAAGATCATTCCGATCGAGCGGCGCATCTTGAGAAGCGCGCGCTTGGGAAGCGTCATCAGGTCCTGGCCGTCAACGATCACCTCGCCCGCCGTCGGCTTTTCAAGCAGGTTGATGCAACGCACAAGCGTGCTCTTGCCCGCACCCGACAGACCGATGATGCCGAAGATCTCGCCGTCATTTATGGTAAGATCAATGTTCTTCAGTGCCACGATGGTTCCCGAAGCGGTGTGGAAGCTTTTTTCAAGATTCCGAATCTCTATCATACGGCACTCTCCTTTCAACTAACAAAATAAGGCAGGAAACCCTCAGCCTCCTACCTTGATCGTTTACAAAAAATCAACGAAGAAAACCTGCCGGGTGCTTGACGTGACAAAAGGTGCACATGGAGCACATGCGCATCGCGGTCTCGCACATCCAAACACTGCCGAACATCCGTCTTCTCCTTCCAAATGTTATAATATATGGAAATTATATCACGCCCGCCCCCATTTGTCAATGAAAAATCTGTATTTTTTTAAATTTTGATTTGTCGGGGAGAGATGCGTGCC
>CAJGDZ010000188.1 GCA_904502055.1 uncultured Clostridia bacterium
ATAAAGCGGTTCTGCCCGGCAGAACCGCTTTTCTTAATTTGTTAGATTCTAAAGAGCATTTCGCCGTATGTAGGGAAGGGCCAATGCTCGGTGTCGGTGAGCGTTTCCATCTCATCCACCGTGGTGCGCAGACGCTTCATCAGCGGAATGACGGTGTCGCGGTAGAGCTCGGCTCGCTTCTCAAAGTCGACCTCGGCCGCCGCCTTGGTCTCGGCGTTTTTCAGGTCGGCAATCAAGCGATACGTGTTGCGATTGAGAGAGGAGAGCTGCTCAGCCAGACTTTTTTCTACCGAAGCAACAATGTCCGGGAACCCGGCTTGCTTTTTTGCCACGATGCCCTCGCAGATCTCCTTGACGTATCGGTTGACCGCGGGAATGATATCGTGAATGGTCATATCCAGCATGGTGAGTGCTTCGATATTGATGACCTTGGAATAGTTCTCAAAGAAGATCTCACGGCGTGCGGAGATCTCGCTATCGGTCATAACGCCCTGGCTCTTGAAAAGCGCCACGTTTTCGGGCAGATCAAAGCACTTGTAGGCGGAAACCGAGTCCTTGAGGTTGGGCAGACCGCGCTCGGCCGCCTCTTTTTCCCACTCCTCGGAATAGCCGTTTCCGCGGAAGATGATGCGGCGGTGGTCGCGGAAGGTCTCCTTGATGATGGCGGCGACCTCCTTGTCAAAGGCGGCTCCACTCTCTACCTTGTCCAGACGGTCGGCAAAGAGCATCAGCTCCTCAGCCACAGCGGTATTGATCACGATGTTGGGCAAGGCTACGTTCTGCGACGAGCCGAGCATACGGAATTCAAACTTGTTTCCCGTGAAAGCAAAGGGGGAGGTGCGGTTGCGGTCGGTGGTATCCTTGCGGAATACGGGAACCGTGGGTACACCAAGATCCATCATGCCTACTTTGTTTGCCTTATAGGCTGTGCCCTCGACGATCGAGTCGATCACGGCCTCAAGCTCCTCACCAAGGAACATCGAAACGATGGCGGGCGGCGCCTCGGCCGCGCCCAGACGGTGATCGTTGCCGGCATGTGCTACCGACACGCGCATCAATGCCGCGTACTCATCCACGGCCTTGACAACGGCGGCAAGGAAGAGCAGGAACTGCGCATTTTCCTCGGGTGTCTTTCCGGGGTCAAGCAGATTCTTTCCCGTGTCGGTCGAAAGCGACCAGTTGTTATGCTTACCCGAGCCGTTGATGCCCTCAAAGGGCTTTTCGTGGAGCAGACACTTGAGTCCGTTCTCCTGCGCCACGCGCTTCATGGTCTCCATAATGAGGAGATTCTGGTCAACGGCGAGGTTGGTCGTGATAAAGATGGGGGCCAGCTCGTGCTGCGCGGGGGCGGCCTCGTTGTGCTTGGTCTTGGCGTTGATGCCCAGCTTCCAAAGCTCCTCGTCCAGCTCGCACATAAACTTGCTGATGCGCGACTTCAGCGGGCCGAAATAGTGATCCTCAAGCTCCTGTCCTTTGGGGGCGGAGGCGCCGAACAGCGTTCGGCCGCAGTACAAAAGATCGCGGCGCTTTTCGTATATCTTTCGGTCAATGAGGAAGTATTCCTGCTCAGCGCCCACCGTGGTGTTAACGCGCTTGGTCGTGTTGTCGCCAAACAAGCGGATAATGCGAAGCGCCTGCTTGCTGATGGCGTCCATCGAGCGCAGGAGCGGCGTCTTGGTATCAAGTGCCTCGCCCGTGTACGAGCAATAGGCCGTGGGAACATAAAGCGTTTTTCCCTTGACAAAGGCATAGGATGCAGGATCCCACGCGGTGTAGCCGCGTGCCTCAAAGGTGGCTCTGAGGCCGCCCGAGGGGAAGGAGGAGGCATCCGACTCGCCCTTGATCAGCTCCTTGCCCGAAAACTCCATAACCACCTTGTTTCCGCCAACGGGCGAGATAAAGGCGTCGTGCTTTTCGGCGGTCACGCCCGTGAGGGGCTGAAACCAGTGCGTGTAGTGGGTGGCGCCCTTTTCGATCGCCCAGTCCTTCATGGCGGTGGCCACAACGCCTGCGATCGAGGGATCTATGGTTTTGCCTTCGGCAATGGTCTTGACAAGAGACTTATACACGTCGTGCGGAAGCTTTTCGCGCATTACGTCGTCGCTGAAGACCATACATCCAAAAATTTCAGATACACTTTTCATCGATTTGGAACGTTCCTTTCCGATAAATATTCATCATATTATACTACTTTTTTATGGTTTTGTCAATGCCTTTTAACCAAGCCCTTTTGCCAGCTTTTCCAGCGCCCCCTTTTCAATGCGGCTCACGTAGGAGCGCGAGATGTGAAGTCCCTCGGCGATCTCGCGCTGGGTCATAGCTTTGTGGCCGTAAAGCCCGTAACGCAGAACGATGATCTGCCGCTCGCGCTCGTCGAGTACCGTCTCCACAAGCTCAAGAGCCTTGGATGTTTGTATGCCGCGCTCCACCTCCTCGCTGACGTTTTCCTCCGAGCAGATGACGTCGCTGTATGTAAGCGGATTGCCGTCGCGGTCTACGTCGATGGTCTCGCCGAGCGAGACCTCGGCGGCGAGCTTCCTTTGCGAGCGAAAGTGCATCAGAATCTCGTTCTGGATGCATTTGGCGGCATAGGTGGCAAAGCGCGCGCCGTTTTCGGGCGAAAAGCTGTCCACCGCCTTGACAAGGCCAATGGTGCCGATGGAGACCAGATCCTCCTGCGAGCGCCCGGAGGAGTAGTACTTGCGCACGATGTGTGAAACCAGCCTCAGGTTGTGCAGGATCAGCCTTTGGCGGGCGTTTTCGTCGCCCTTTGCCATTTTGGCAAGACATTCCCGTTCCTCGTTCGGCGAGAGTGGGGGCGGAAACTTTTGCGGTGTTCCAATGCCGAGAATCAGATGCGTAAAGCGCGAAATGAGCGAAAAAAGCTGCCAGAACATACGAAACCCTCCTGAGATAGTATATCCATAGTGTATGCAGAGGGCTTGGTCACTTTTCTTATTTGTATTTGGACAAAAAATTACCAAAAACA
>CAJGDZ010000189.1 GCA_904502055.1 uncultured Clostridia bacterium
AAGTTTGGCAAGACGGTGATTGAGTCCCGATTTCGAGATCGGCGGCTCGTGAAGTGCGGCAAGCTCCGACAGGGAAACCTCATCGTGCACCATACGAAGCTCCGCGGTTTTTTGCAGATCCTCCTCCAGACTGTCAAGCAGTCCGCAGTCCTTGAGCGCAATGATGGCCGCAATTTGCTTTTGTGAGGCACTGACCATCTTAGCAATGTTGCGCGCGTCGCAATTGGTGGCGCGATTCTCGTTGTTGCGAAGCTCCCGCTCGATCTTGACGTTGATCAGGTCAAAAACCGCACGACTTCCGCCGAGCTCTGCAAACAGCTCCTCCATAGCGGCACTGCTTTTGTAATAGAGTCCGATCTTCTTGGCACGCACAATACGGCGCGCGGGAATGCCCAGCTCCGCCAGAAATGCATCCAGCTTCTCGGCGCGCACGGCGTGAGGAATCAAAAACTCGGCGTGATAGGATTTGGCCGGATCGTTGACGGTGCCAAAGGCCAAAAAGGCGCCGCGAAGAAACACCTGATGACAGGCGCCGCACGTTTTTCCAAGCAAGTGCATAAGGTCTCCGTCACTGAGCTCCAGACTGTGCAAAAATTTTAAGATCTTGGTGGATTCAAAGCAAAGAAAATATTTTTGACGGCCAAAGCAGACCTTATTCTCAACCGTCGGCTCTTTTCCGAAAAACTCCCGAATCAACTTGGCGATATGCAGGGCGACCGCCTCGACCTCGGTGGAAAGGAGAACGTTGCCGTCCACAATTTCCGCACCAAGTAAAAAGCCGTATAAAAGCGCTCGGCGACAACAGCTGTTTTTTATGGAAATACCAATCAATTCTTCCTTTACTGTAGATGAAAATGACATAATCAACGCTCCGAAATGTATTGAGAAAGTGATAGCGGCTGCTCACCCTTGACTGAGGGCTCAAAGTACGCCAAAAAACCATCGCTGGCAACCGCGCCGTCATCGGTCATACAAAGAAATTCAAAGGATAGCTCTGCATTCCGATACAACGTCGCCGCCTTTTCTATGCCCATAACGAACACCGCGGTGGAGAGGGCATCTGCCATCGCACCGCTATCGGCAAGAACGACCACGCTATGAATCCCATTGGCAATCGGCATTCCGTTCTTCGGATCCAGAATGTGCGGATAACGGACGCCTCCGATCTCATAGAAGCGCTCATAGTCCCCCGAAACCGAAAGCGATCGGTCGCGAAGAGAAACGTAGCCAAACAGCTCGCCCGATGTGTCGGGCTTACGAATGCCGATCTTGAAATCCTTGTCACCGAACACGGTAACCGAGCTGACAAAAGAGATCATACCGCACGACACGCCGCTCTCGCGCAAGGACTCGGCCATTCTGTCTGCCGCGTAGCCCTTACCGATCGCTCCAAAATCCAGCAAAAGACCGGGATTCTGTTTAGTTACCGTATCATCGGAAATCTGCACCCCGGTATATCCCGCGTTAGAGAGAGCCACAGAAAGCTCATCATCCGTGGGAAGACGTCCTTCCGCCTCACAGCTTGTCCAAAGCTCGATCAGCGCACCCGAAGTCATATCAAACGCGCCGTCGGTAAACTTCGAGAGCTCAAGCGAAAGGCGCAGAAGCTCGGTAAAATCCTCTGAGTACTCTTGCGCCGCTCCATGATTGAATGCGTAGGTGTCACTTTCCTCTTTGGTTGTCGAGATTTTATTTTCCAGATCCTCTGCCACGCTTTTGCCGACGATCAGCGCCTCGTTGGCGCTCGTGTCCGAGGTATACACGCGCACCTCGGCAAAGGTGTCCATGGCAAAGAAATGAATGTCCCTATACGGTGAAGGCTTGGCGCAGGAACCCAAAGAAAGTGTCAACAAAATCAACAGAAGTGCCATTTTTTTCATACGTGCAGCTTCCCCTCCTTCAGTCGCGGTGCCATAAAATTAAGAAGTATGCCGCAAAGCGCACCGAAGATCACCGATGCTATAAGCATAACGGGCAGATAAGCGAGCATGGTGTTAAAGCCAAACAGGCAGGATGCGGCCAAGAGCTGTCCGAAATTATGTGCAGAGGCCGAGAAAACCGAAACTCCAATATAGCTGAAAAAGCAGCAACGGCGCAAAAGTAAAATGGCAAGAAAGGAAACAAACGCACCGCCAAAGGAAAACCAAAAGCTCACAGGTGTTCCAAAAAGCATGGCCACGATCACAATTCGCAAAAGCGAGACCGCACCGGCCTCCCACGCCGTACGATTGACCGCAAGCCACAAAACGATCACGTTGGCTAGCCCCAGCTTAAACCCGGGAATCGGTATCGGGAGAACCACAGGAAAAAGGGCCTCAACGTAGGAAAAGATCAGAGCTACCGCCAAAAGTGCGGCATCCAATGCCACGTGACGAAGGCGCGCCCGTTTATCCGACCACATAGTCTGCGCCTCCCCTCTTTGAGATCAGCTCGATCTTAACACCCGCAGGGGCACAAACGATCACGTCGCCGCTCTCAAGAATTTTTCCTGTATTTTTGCAAACTCGATCCTTGCAATCCGTGTCAACAACAAAAACGCCCTCATAGTCGATACAAACCGTGAGCCGATGTCCGCCTGAAAGGATCTCAACCGTACGTTCTTCTCCCAGCGCATAAAGCTCTTCTCCGCTTTCGCTCACAATACGTACCGTGTCTGCACGGTCACGGAAAAGGAAAAACGGCAGGAAGATGGCAAGCAACAAAATACCGGCGGCAAGCGCAACATCAAAGGGCGTGCATTTGGTCTTCATCCGAATCTCCTTTCCGAAAAAATCTACTTCTCTATTATATCATTATATCATTTTTTGCATAAATTTCAACACTTTCTCACAAAGTTCGGCGAAAAGAATTTTTTTCATGAAAATCTCTTGACAAAATCAAAAAAAACAGTATAATATAAAATGTTCTCGCGGGAGTGGCGGAACTGGCAGACGCGCACGTTTGAGGGGCGTGTGGTTTTCACCGTACGGGTTCAATTCCCGTTTCCC
>CAJGDZ010000190.1 GCA_904502055.1 uncultured Clostridia bacterium
GGAAATGATGCCGCCCGCGTAGCCTGCGCCCTCGCCTGCAGGGTAGAGTCCGTGGAGCGTCTGACCGCTCTCGTCGCGTAAAATACGAATGGGTGAGGTGGTGCGTGTTTCCACGCCCGTCAGTACCGCATCGGGGAGGTAGAAGCCCTTTTTATAGGCGTCAAATTCGGGGATCGCGGCCCTGAGGCTTTCGGTGGCAAAGTCGGGGAGGCAATCGTCAAGCTTACCAAGAATGACGCCGCGCGGATAGCTCGGTCTCACATCCCCAAGTGATTGCGATGGCCGCCCGGCAAGGAAATCCTCCATACGAACGGCAGGAGCACGGAAATCACGCGCCATTGAAAAGGCAAGCCTTTCGTATTTTTCCTGAAAGGCAAGGCCGGCCAGCGGATCGTATCCGAAATCATCCGGAGTGACCGAAACGAGAAGAGCCGCGTTTGAGTTTTCGGCATCACGCGCGTGAAGGCTCATCCCGTTGGTGACAACCGCCCCTTCCCGTGAGGTGGCCGCTACAACGTGGCCGCCCGGGCACATACAAAAGCTGTAAACGCTTCGCCCGGTTGGAAGATGCGTTACAAAGCGATAGTTGGCCGCCCCAAGCTCTGCGGGGGGCAATTGGCCGTAAAACATACGGTCAATGTGCGCGCGCGGATGCTCTACCCGAACGCCGATTCCAAAGCCGCGCGCCTCCATCGGAATACCGTGGTGCTTCAGCATATGGAATACGTCACGCGCACTATGACCGGTTGCCAGAATCAACGAATCGGTCTCGATCTCGAGCATCTCACCGCCGCGGCGATAACGCACACCGCGAACGCCGTTATGTTCCAAAAGAATGTCCTCGAGCCGTGCGCCGAAATATACCGTTCCGCCCAGCTCCTCGATTTTTTGACGAATTTTTTTCACCACGCCACGCAAAAGATCGGTGCCGATGTGCGCGTGCGCGTCGTACAGAATACGCTCGGGCGCACCTGCCCAAACAAGGGTATCAAGGATCTTTCGCTTGTCGCCCGTCATCGAGCCGATCTTGAGCTTTCCGTCCGAAAAGCTGCCCGCACCGCCCTCACCGAACTGTACGTTGTTTTCTTCGTCCAGCATACCGCCGTTAAAAAATGACGAAACGGCCTTGGTTCGGGTGTCTACGTCAGAGCCGCGCTCAAGCACAATGGGTCTTGCGCCGCATTCTGCTAAAATAAGCGCGGCAAACAGACCTGCGGGGCCAAGACCTACCACGATGGGACGCTTGGCAAGCGGCCTTGTATCGGGCAAGGAAAAGGGGGCCTCCTCATGGGCGCTTGCCCGTCTGCGCCGGATCAGGTGCTTTTCGCTGTTCTCATCCAGCGACATAAGCACCGCCGCCTTATAGTGGATATTCTTTGTGTCATCGGTGTTTACCGCCAGGCGCAGAAGGCGCAAGGAAACGGACGGGGAAAGCTCCCGTCCGAGGCGCTCGGCGCAAGTTTTTTTCAGGGTTTCTTCGTCAAACCCAAGCGGTAAAACCACATCGACACGAATCATTTTATCTTCCAAAAGCTCCTTTTTTCCAAAGCAAGCAATAAAAGTATTCCCAAGACACCGACCGAAAGGATCTCGCCTGCACCAACGCCGGCTGCGAGAAGCCACCATCCGTCGCCAAAGCCGTAAGCATATTTCAGGACGAAGGGCACGATTACCGTATTGGCAAGAATGGGGGGTAAAACGCACAGGAAGCGGAGGTTTCCCTTAAGTGAGCGCATTGCGTACGTGCCAAGAGCACCCAAAAGTGTAGCCAGCGTTCCGAAAATCACGTCGGCCCAAACGCCCCCGCTTACCAAAAGGTTGGACAGCAGGCAGCCAACCGTGAGTCCCAAAATCGACTCCGGCAAAAAAAAGGGAAGAACGCAGAGCGCTTCCGCGAAGCGAAGCTGAACCGGCAGATTGGCAAGCCCAAAAAGGAAGGCAAGCCAGGTGAGGGCGGTGTAGAGCGCGGCGATCATAGCTGCGCGGCAAAGTGCGAGTACTTTTTGTTTGGATTTCATGGTATGGTCTCCTTAGTTTTGTTTTAGGTGAGGATGGTTTCGAACTCACCGCACCTATCATATCATATTTTGATTTTTTTTTCAAGAGGAAAAGCAAAAGAACCGCCGAAAATCGGCGGTTCTTTTGAGCGATCATTTGTTGTCCTCGCCAAGGGATGCGGCGGCGTTTCCGATCTGCTCGATCTGCCGGAGCGTATGCTCGGAGGCTCCCAGCTTTTCGGCGGCATCGGTAATGGCGGTGGAAATGTGTGTGATGCTTGCGGCATCGATCCTTCCCTCCGTAATGCAATAAACGGTGGCGGGAAGGATGACCATCAGCGCGCCCATAACCGTTTGCACGGCGGCATTTTCGCCGAAAATGAGGGAGAGGATGCCCGTAAGCACGGTAAGTGCTGCCAGAATAAATTTGCGGCTGGTCAATTTTTGGATGAGTTCGGATTTCATTTCTTATTCCTTTCGTAGGTTATTTTAAAATCAGCATCAGGATCGCGCCCACAAGCGTCCCGACAAGCGCACCGACGATCTGCTTTGCCATCTCATCACGCATTTTTCTTGCGCTTTTGGACGGAGCAATCTCAAGACTGGCTACCCGGGTTGCCGTTTCGCTCATGGTCTCGCGCATTTTGCGTTGCTCGTCGGTGGAATACTTTTGCTCAGTGGCAAGCACCTCGACGGCGGTTGCCATACGGTTGAGGCTTTTGCCGAGCTCGCCGTACTCTTTCTCCATATGGTTAAGGCGGTGCATATTGGAGCGCGAGCGCTCTTCGGTTTCGATCAGCTTGGTCAAAAGCTCCTCTTGGTTCAGGATCATGGTTTATATTTCCTCGGAAATGTCTCGGCTTTGAATTTCCGAATACTCCTTTTCGGTGATCTCATACCACGCCGAAGCGTTTGCCCCCACCTCAAGATGCACGATCCTTCCGAAATGCTTGCCGTCGGTCAGGATCATACCCTCCTCGGCGTAAA
>CAJGDZ010000191.1 GCA_904502055.1 uncultured Clostridia bacterium
AGCCTTTGAAAAACCGCCCCACTCCTTGGAGTGAGGCGGCGTTTGTTATTTCTTTTTCTTGAGTTGTTCTCTTGTGCCGTCGGGGCGCTCGATGACGGTGTTACCGAGCGTGGCACCGAGCGAGGCACGGATCTCGGCCAGATATTCCTGACGGAGGGCCGTCTGCTCCTCGAGCTCCTCGGGGGTAAGCTCGCGGACCTTTTTCTCAGCCGCCAGGTAATTGATGCGGTCGATCTTTTCCTTTACCATGCCGTTACCTCAGCGTGATGCCCAGCTTGTGCTCAAGATCGCCAAGGATCTTGCGGCTTGTCTTTTCGGCTTCCTCAACGGTCAGCGTGCGGTCAGCGGCACGAAGCGTTACGCGGATGGAAACGCTCTTCTTGCCCTCGCCGACCTGTGCACCGCGGTAGATGTCAAAGAGCTTGACGTCCTCGACCAGCTTTCCGCCGGCACGGCGTACCGACTCAAAGATACTGCCGACCTCAAGTGCTTCCTCACAAACGAAGGAGAAGTCACGCGTGGAGGCGGGGTACTTGGGCAGGGGCTTGTAGTGCTTTTCGCGGTTGGCCGCGGCAAAGAGCGCGTCAAAATCGATCACAGCGGCGTAGACCGGAATGTCAAGGCCGTAATTGTCGGCGGTAAGCGGGTGGATCTGTCCGAGCGTAGCCAGCTCCTTGCCGTCAACGATCACGCGTGCGCAACGGCCGGGATGGAACGCGGCGTCCTCGCCGTAAGCCTCGTATTTGGCACCGCAAATGCCGGCAAGCGCGAGAATGGCCTCAAGCACGCTCTTGAGCTTGTAGAAGTCGGTTTCGCCGTACATACCGAGCGTAAGCGAAACGCCCTCATCGGGGAGCTCGTCCTCATTTTCGTGCGGAATGTAGGTGCTTGCCATCTCAAAGAG
Organism: uncultured Clostridia bacterium; assembly: GCA_904502055.1. GTDB lineage: Bacteria > Bacillota > Clostridia > Oscillospirales > CAG-272 > RGIG8775. The sequence goes on from CAJGDZ010000191.1 coordinate 905, forward strand.
CGAGACGTTTTCGTTGCTGAGATTGTTGTTGCGCGCCACCACCTCAAGCATCGAGGGAAGGGCGGTGGTTCTCATCACGCTGGTATCCTCACCCAGCGGGTTGGAGATCACGATGGACTTGCGGCGCTTGTCGTCGGCGGCCATGCGGATCTTGTCGTAATACTTGGGGCTGATAAAGGAATAGGTCTGGATCTCGTTAAGACCGAGGTCGCAGAGCATATCGGTAATATCGACCTTCAACTGCTGCTTGGGGGTGCGACCGCCCTGTGTGGTCTCGGCCTTGATGCGGGTGGCCTCGATCTTGTTGTAGCCGTAGATACGGATGATCTCCTCGGCAATGTCATTCATACAGCCAAGGTCGGCGCGGAAGGAGGGAACGGTGATCTTGTCGCCCTCTACCTTGCACTCCAGCGCGGTGAGAACGTCCGTCATATATTCTCTCGAAAGCTCTACGCCCAGGAAGCGGTTGATGCGGTCGGCGTCCAGTGTCAGGACTGTGGGCTGCTTTTTGCCGGGGTAAAGGTCGATCACGCCGTCGACAACATCACCTGCGTCCAGAAGCTCCACAAGCTCGCAGGCACGCATAAGACCGGCCATGCAGTTCTCGGGGTCAAGACCCTTCTCAAAGCGTGCCGAGGACTCGGTTCTCATACCGTTCTTCTTGGCGGTCACACGAACCGAGGCACCGTCAAAGCAAGCACTCTCAAACACAACGGTGGCGGTATCGTCCTTGATCTCGCTGTTGGCGCCGCCCATAACGCCCGCAAGCGCGCAAGCCTTGTTCTTGTCGGCGATGACCAGCATCGAGCTGTCCAGCGTGTGGTCGATATCGTCAAGCGATTTGAAGCACTCGCCGTCTGCGGCACGTCTTACCACGATCTCAGCGCTGTCAAGGCACTTGTAATCGAAGGCGTGCATAGGCTGACCGTACTCCAGCATGACGTAGTTGGTGATGTCAACGATGTTGTTGATGGGGCGAACGCCGGCGGCGCGCAGACGCATACGAAGCCACAGGGGCGAGGGTGCGATGCGTACGTTCTTTACCACCTTTGCCGCGTAGCGCGAGCAGAGGTCGGGCGCGTCGATGCGAACACTCAGATGATTGTTGATATCGTCACCTGCGCCTTTTACGGTGGGGGCAGGGACGTTGTATTCGCGGCCAAAGGAAACGGCGGTCTCACGCGCAAGACCGATCACCGAAAGGCAGTCGGGGCGGTTGGAGGTGATCTCAAACTCGACCACGCTATCCTTCAAAAGAAGCACGTCGCGAATGTCCTCGCCGATTCGGTCGGCGAGATCCTCGTCAAGGATCAAAATGCCGTCCTCGACCTTTCCGGGCATATCGTGCGCGGTAAGACCCAGCTCACCCATCGAGCACAGCATGCCGTGCGACTCTACGCCGCGGAGCTTGCCCGACTTGATGGTAACGTCGCCCGGCAGCTTTGCCACGGGAATGGCGGCAGGCACGATGGCTCCCTCAAATACGTTCTGCGCACCCGTAACGATCTGAACGGGCTCGCCCTTTCCAATATCCATCTGGCAAACCAGAAGGTGGTCGCTGTTTTCGTGCGGTGTGATGGAAAGGATCTTGGCGACAACAACGTTTTCAATGTCCTCACCGAGCATCTCGTAGCCCTCGACCTTGGAGCCGGTGTCGGTCATACGGTCGCAATAGTCCTTGATATTTACGTCGCTGACGTCAACGAAGTCAGCAAGCCATTTCATAGAAAGATTCATATATCTCTACCTCCTCAGAACTGTTCCAGGAATCTCTGGTTGTTTTCGTAGAACAGACGGATGTCGTCCACACCGTATTTGATCATAGCTACGCGCTCAATACCCATACCGAACGCAAAGCCCGAATATTCCTCGGGATCGATGCCGCAGTTGGAAAGCACGAAGGGATGCACCATACCCGCGCCGAGGATCTCGATCCAGCCCTCGCCCTTGCAGACACGGCAACCCTTGCCGCCGCAAGCGAAGCAGGAAACGTCAACCTCAGCCGAGGGCTCGGTGAACGGGAAGTGATGCGGGCGGAAACGCGTGCGCGTTTCGGGACCGAACATTCTCTTGGCAAAC
>CAJGDZ010000192.1 GCA_904502055.1 uncultured Clostridia bacterium
CGGGAAAGGTATACGGGAACATCCGTCTCGGCTCAAGGTCCTCAAACACGCGACCGTCGTAGGTCTCAACGCGAACAAGGTAGGTATCGGTACGAACGATGCGGTCGTGCTTACTGATAAGATAGCGTTTCCTTCTCTCGCCTCCTATTCAAAGCGCTCTTCGCGCTTCTGGCTGCTTACCTTGTCGGCCATCGACTGAATTTCCACAAGCTTATAATACTTGCCCTTCTTGGCCAAAAGCTCCTCGGGCGTTCCGCATTCGATGACTGCACCGTTATCGATGACGATGATCTTGTTTGCCTTTCTCAGCGTGGAAAGGCGGTGCGCGATCATAATGGTGGTTCGACCCATAATAAGGTTCTCAATGGATTCCTGGATCAGGTGCTCGGTCTCGGAGTCAACCGAGGCCGTTGCCTCGTCAAACACGAGAATGCTGGGGTTTTTGAGCACCGCGCGAGCGATGGAAACTCTCTGGCGCTCACCGCCCGAAAGGCCGACGCCGCGCTCACCCAGCACCGAATCGTAGCCGTCGGGCTGACGAATGATAAACTCGTGCGCGTTGGCAATGTCGGCGGCATAAATAACATCCTCCACCGTATACTTGGTGTTGCCGTATGCGATGTTATTGAAGATGGTGTCGTGGAACATCATCGGCTCCTGCTGAACGTAGCCGATCTGCGAGCGGAAGAATTCCATATCCACCGTGCGGATGTCCCTGCCGTCCACCAGGATCTGTCCCTGATAGTTGTCATAATAGCGCATAAACAGGTTCACGAGTGTCGATTTGCCCGAGCCCGTCGTACCGACGATGCCGACAATGTCGCCCGGCTCAATGGTGACGTTTATGTTTTTGAGTACCTTCTTGGTTCGGTCAAACGAGAACGAAACGTTCTTGAATTCGATCTTGCCCGCAAAGGGCTTTTCGGGAATGTTGCCCTTGCCGAAGTTGGCCTCGGGCTCGGCATCCAGAATGTCGAAAATACGCTCCGCCGACGAGAGCGCGTTCTGGAAGGAATCGCTCATCGTAGCAAAGAATCGAATGGGCTCATAGAACATGGTGGCGTACGAGATAAAGGAGACCAAAAGACCGGCCGTGATCTCGCTGTCACCGCCAAGCACGGCGTAGCCACCGAGGATCCAGATGACCACCGAGCCAAAGCCCATCAGAAGCTGAACAAACGAGGGGTAAACACTGAGGATCTTGCCGGCGGCAAGGTTGGTGTCATACCACTCCTGGTTTTTGGTCTCAAAACGGTCGATCGCGTTCTTTTCGTTGGTAAAGGATTTGATGACGCGGATACCGGGAATGGTATCGGTCAGCGCACTGGAGACCGCCGTCCACCTGCGCCAGATGCGGCGGTAGAAGGGGGCGATCTTTTTGGAGAACAAGCGAGAGACCAGCACGACCAGCGGCACGGGAAGCAAGGAATACAGCGCCAGCCGCGGACTCATGATCAGCATAATGACCACAATACCGATCATACGGAAAAATTCCACCACCGCGTCCTGCGTAATATGTAGCATAAACGCCTGAAGCGTGGAGCTGTCCCCCGAGATGCGGTTGATGACCGAGCCGGTCGAGGTCTTATCGTAAAAGCTCATCGGCAGATATTGCGCGTGCTTGTAAACGTCATCGCGCAAGCGCCTTACAATGCCCGTGCTGCACTTTCGCATTACGTAGGCGCGCCACATGCCCAGCACGTGCCTTGCGATCTGGAAAACGGCGAGCCAAATTCCAATCGACAAGAGCATTTTTTTACTATCGTCGGAGAAAACACCGCCGACATCCTTCAGCACCACGTCAACCAGTGTTTTCGTAAGATACGGAGGAATCAGCATCAGAATTGTCGTCGCAATCGAGATAGCGACCGAAAGCACGATATTCCATAAATCGGGCTTCATATAAACCGCGAGTCTGGACACGATCTTGCGCTTGCTTTCGCAGTTGATGCACTTGACACCGGGAGCCGAAAGCGTGCGCCCGCATTTGGGGCAGACCGAAAGCTGCTTTTCATAGGCCAGCTCTATGCTCTCGCGGAGCGCGTCCACATCGCCGCCGTCCATCACGCCCTTCACAAAGCGGATCGCGGCATCACAAAGTGCAGCAATTCCAAAGGTGTACCGATACAGGTTTTTCGCCTTTGACTCGCCCTTCAGCTTAACGCGGATAAGAGCATTTCCATACATACGCTTGGCATAGATCTTCTCGATGTCCGCATAACGGATGCGCTCGGTCTCCTCCTCCTTTTCCGTTTCCAGCACAATAAGCTCGGAGGCGGTAAAGGCAATGGCAGACTCGGCATACTCACCCTTGGCGTTGATGTTTCCGACGAGTGCAAAAATGACGGGATCGCTTTCCCCGCCGAGAGATGAAAGCGTTTCGAGCTGCTTGGGTGTTAGATGTTTGTTGATCAAAAATTTAGTTTCCAAAACGACACCCTCCTTTCTCCTTGTAGCCGGGAGAGAACGACCATAAGGTATTTCCCTACGGCTACGCACATTTTACCACACGAAATTCGAGTTGTCAACCCCAAAAACAGTATATTTTGCACAAAAAAGTCTTTATTTTTGTGTTCTTTATGTTTATTTTTTACATTTTGAAAAAATCGCTTTTTTTGTCCCCCCTTTTGCGCAATTTTTGTCACCTTTTTAGTCATTCCGCCATAAATTCACCAAAAAAGCAAACGGATTTGGACAGATTTCCGTTTCCGCTTTTTTTTGCTAAAAAGAGGGCGTTTCCCCTTGACATTTTCTTCTTTATATGATATAATACATACGTCTTTTAGGACGAAACACATACATCCTTTGCAACTGACGGAACAAGTGGATTACCACGGAGGAACAAGGGAGAAGAAAGCCGACCGTCTGGGTGCACTGATCATAGGATCTTGGTGCATCTTTTTATTTTTTGGGAGGGAATTATGAAAAAAATCGCAATCATTATGGGAAGTGACAGTGAC